>JAGAAF010000003.1 GCA_017615435.1 Bacteroidales bacterium | reverse complement strand
GAGACCAGGTCCGCAGCCTGCCGCGCTTCCGCGCAGGCGTCTGCCGGGGCCACGCCGATTCCGGCGGCCCGGAGCACAGCGACATCGGGTATGTCGTCGCCGAAGTACATAACTTCTTCGGGGGAGAGCCCGTACTTATTGCAGAAATGCTCGAAGTCGCGCAGCTTGTTGCGGGAATTGAGGTAGACGTCTTCCTTCAGCACTCCGCACATAAGCGAGCGATGGATAAGGCTCTCGGAGCGCCCGCCCGTAATCACGGCTACCGGGTAACCGTGGAGAGAAGCCATCCTAACTCCGAAGGAGTCCTTGGCGTTGAAGATGCGCAGGATGTCGCCGTCCGGCATAGCGAGAACGCTGCCGTCCGTCATCACGCCGTCTATGTCGTAGGCGAAGGCCCTGATGTTCTTAAGACTTTGAGCCATTGCCGTTGCCGATGAAGTCCGCTACGTTGAAAGTTCCTTTGGGCGTGCCGCCGAGGTTGATCTCTCCGAACTGCTGTTCGTACTTGCCCACGTTGTCGACGAGGGCATTCATAAGCCTCTTGGCGTGCTCGGGAGCCATCACGATGCGGCTGCAGACATTGGCTTTCTGCAGACCGGGCAGCATCTGAGCGAAGTCGATGATGAACTCTGTGCGTGAATGCGAAATCACCGCGAGATTGGAGTAGTGTCCGCCTGCCACTTCGGGCTTGATCTCGATATTGAGCTGGGGCTTGTCGTTGTTTTCCATACAAAATACGTTTTCACAAAGTTACTAAAAATAGTTATCTTTGCGAACTATGCAGTTATCAAGTAAATACAATCCTTCGGAAGTAGAAGACAAATGGTACGCCTACTGGCTCAAGTACAAGTGTTTCCATTCCGAACCCGACACTAGAGAACCCTATACTATCGTTATACCCCCGCCCAATGTGACAGGTATCCTGCATATGGGCCACGTCCTTAACAACACTCTTAACGACGTGCTGATCCGCAAGGCCCGTATGGACGGCAAGAATGCCTGCTGGGTGCCCGGAACAGACCACGCCAGCATCGCCACCGAAAACAAGGTCGTGGCGAAGCTGAAGGGTATGGGAATCAACAAGGAAGACCTCACCCGTGAGGAGTTCCTCAAGTATGCCTGGGAGTGGAAGGAGGAGCACGGCGGAATCATTCTGGAGCAGCTCCGCAAGCTCGGCGCGTCCTGCGACTGGGACCGCACCCGCTTCACGATGGAGCCCGCGCTCAGCGAGGCTGTCATCAACACCTTCGTGTACTTCTACAAAAAGGGTTGGATCTACCGCGGAGTCCGTATGGTCAACTGGGATCCGGAAGGGCATACGGCAGTGTCGGACGACGAAGTCATCCACAAAGACACTCCGAGCAAGTTCTACCATATGAGGTATTTCATCTCGGATGGTGAAGGACACGCCACGGACAAGTATATCGTGGTGGCCACCACCCGTCCGGAGACCATTATGGCGGATGCTGCAATCTGCGTGAATCCCAATGACGAGCGCCATTTCTGGATGAAGGGCAAGAAGGTCCTCATCCCGCTTATCAATAAGGAGATTCCCATCATTGAAGACGATTATGTGGAGATGGACTTCGGAACCGGCTGCCTCAAGGTCACCCCGGCCCACGATGCGCACGACTACGAAATCGGTTTGAGGCACAACCTGCCGATTCTGGATATCATCGACGACCACGGTCGTCTGACCGAAGAGGCGCAGATCCTCGTGGGCGAGGACCGCTTCGTGGCCCGTAAAAAGATCGTTAAGATGCTCGAGGAGGCCGGCAACATAGAGAAAATCGAGGACTATACCTCGCCTGTGGGCTATTCCGAGCGCACCAACGCCGTGATCGAGCCGAGGCTCAGCGCACAGTGGTTCCTCAAGATGGGCGAGCTTGCGCCCAGAGCACTTGCGAGCGTGGAAGACGGCTTCGTGAAGTTTATCCCGGACAAGTATAGGAACACCTACCGCCACTGGATGGAGAATGCCCGTGACTGGTGCATCAGCCGCCAGCTCTGGTGGGGGCAGCGCATCCCGGCATACTATCTCCCGGACGGCTCATATGTGGTGGAAAACAGCTTTGAAAAGGCCCTCGAGGCCGCCAAGGCCATCGATCCCAACATCAAGCCAGAGGATCTCAGGCAGGACGAAGATGTGCTGGATACCTGGTTCAGCAGCTGGCTGTGGCCTATCTCCGTGTTCGATCCGGAGATGCCGGGCAACCCCGAGCATAAGCCGAATGCGGACCTCGCATACTATTATCCGACCAGCGACCTCGTAACGGGCCCGGACATCATCTTCTTCTGGGTGGCCAGAATGATTATGGCCGGCAACGAGTTTATGAACGATATCCCGTTCCGCAATGTCTACTTCACCGGCATAGTCCGCGACAAGCTTGGACGCAAGATGAGCAAGACCCTCGGTAACAGCCCGGATCCGCTTGACCTTATCGCCAAGTACGGTGCGGATGCGGTTCGTCTGGGTATGCTCCTGTGCTCGTCTGCAGGAAACGACATCCTCTACGATGAGTCCCAGGTGGAGCAGGGCCGCAACTTCTGCGGAAAAATCTGGAACTCCTACCGCCTCGTGAGCGGCTGGAGCGTGGATGAAAAGGCGGAGCAGAAGGAGTCTTCGCGCATCGCCGTGAAGTGGTTCGACAACCTGCTCAGCAAGACGATAGAGGTCGTGGAAGACCACTATTCCAAGTTCCGCATTTCGGACGCCCTGATGACCATCTACAAGCTGTTCTGGGATCAGTATTGCTCCTGGTATCTTGAGATGGTCAAGCCCGCCTTCGGCGAGCCCGTGGACGGCCGTACATACGAGGCGACCATCGAGTTCTTCGAGAAGCTTCTGAAGCTTATCCACCCGATTATGCCTTTCATCACCGAGGAACTCTGGCAGAATATGGCCGAGCGCCGTCCGGGCGAGACCATTATGTTCGAGCGCACACCCGTGGCCGGACCGTACGACGAGAAGTTCCTTCAGGCCTTCGAGCTTATGCAGGAGGCCGTGATTGGCATACGCGCAGTCCGTGCCCAGAAGCAGATAGCCTCCAAGGAGGCCTTGAAGCTCTTTGTGGAAGGCGGTCTGAGCGAGGAACTTATCCCCGTCCTCGAGAAACTCTCCAACCTCAGCGAGGTGATCTTCGGCGCACCTGAAGGCACTTGCGTGTCGTTCATAGTCGGCACCGTGAAGATGAGCGTGCTGCTCGAAGGCTTTGTGGACGCAGGGGAGGAGATTGCAAAGATCCAGGCCGAACTCGAGCACCAGAAGGGCTTCCTCGAGTCAGTCCGCAAGAAACTCGGAAACGCCTCTTTCGTTGAGCACGCGCCCGAGAAAGTCGTGGAGATGGAAAGGAAGAAAGAGGCCGACGCGATAGCCCGTATCGCCGCGCTCGAGGACTCACTCAAAGCATTGAATAACAATTAATTGCATAAGGTTATGTTTATTTATCCTTTACTTTTCCAAACCCTCGGTATTTGGGAGATTCTCATCATAGCCCTGGTCATTCTTCTCCTCGTCGGAGGCAAGAAGATTCCCGAGCTTATGAAGGGTCTCGGCAAAGGAGTCAGCAGCTTCAAGAAGGGTATGAAGGAAGGCGATCAGCCCGACGATCAGGAGCAGCCTGAGAAATAGGAATGATCTCCATTGACGATGTGACCGTTGCATATGGAAGTTTTGTCCTACTGGACAAGATCAACTTCCATATCAGCGAGAGCGACAAAATAGGCCTTACAGGTAAGAACGGGGCTGGCAAGAGCACCATTATGAAGCTTATCTGCGGTCTCCAGTCGCCGACGTCCGGCCACATTGACAAACCCAACCACATCTCGATCGGTTACCTGCCCCAGATAATGGAGCATCACCGCGGCCGCACCGTCCTTGAGGAGGCTCTGACAGCCTTCGACGAAGAGAACAGGATGGAGGCCGAGATCGAGGAAATCACAGCCGAACTGGGCAGGCGTACCGACTACGAATCGGAAGACTATCTGGAGCTTACCGCCCGCCTTTCGGACCTTAACGACAGATTATCCACATCCCATAGCGAGCCGCCGGAGATACAGGCCCGCCGTACCCTCGTGGGACTCGGCTTCCGCGAGAGGGAACTTGGCCGCCTTACGGAGACCTTCTCCCAGGGCTGGAATATGCGGATAGAGCTGGCGAAGATCCTCCTCCAGAGGCCGGACGTGCTGCTTCTGGACGAGCCGACAAACCACCTGGACATCGAGTCCATAGAGTGGCTGGAAGACTACCTCGCCGCCCGCAAGGGCTCGCTGATGCTCGTTTCGCACGACCGTAAGTTCCTCGACCGCATCACCAACCGCACGATTGAAGTCGTCCTTGGCCACGTTCAGGACTACAAAGTCCCGTACACCAAGTACCTGGAGCTGCGCGCCGAACGTATGGCCCAGCAGACCGCGGCCTACGAGAATCAGCAGCGGATGATAGAGAAGACCGAGGATTTCATCAACAAGTTCCGCTACAAGCCCACCAAATCCAATCAGGTCCAGTCCAGAATCAAGGCTCTGGGCAAGATAGACCGCATCGAGATCGACGAGACGGACAATGCCACACTCACGGTCAAGTTCCCGCCGGCACCGCGCTCGGGCGACGTGGTCTACAAGGCGACCGGGCTGACGGCGGGCTATCCTCAGAAGGTGGTTTTCAAGAATGCGGATATCGAGATCAAGCGCGGCGAGAAGGTCGCCCTGGTCGGGCGCAACGGCGAAGGAAAGACCACTCTGATGCGAGTGATTATGGGCCAGCTGGAGCCGATGGCGGGGGAGTCGAAGATAGGACACAACGTCAGCATAGGCTATTTCGCGCAGAATCAGGAGGACGTGCTGGACAAGACGGTGACCGTGTTCGAGACTCTGGACAGGATAGCCGTAGGGGAGATACGCACCAAGCTGCGCGATATCCTCGCCCAGTTCCTCTTCAGGGGCGAGGACATCGACAAGAGGGTGAACGTGCTCAGCGGCGGCGAGCGCGCCCGGCTGGGTATGGCGAAGCTGATGCTGGAGAACCATAACCTGCTTGCCCTTGACGAGCCCACCAACCATATGGACATCAAGTCCAAGGATATCCTGAAGCAGGCCCTGAAGGCCTATGATGGAACTCTGCTCATCGTATCCCACGACCGCGATTTCCTCGACGGGCTCGTGGACAAGTTCTACGAGTTCGAAGACGGAGTCGTCAAAGAGCACCTCGAAACCGTCGCCCAGTTCCTCGAAAAACGCAAACTTGAAACCCTGCAGGAACTTGACCGTAAAGAGGCCCCTGCGGCCGTCAAAACGCCCGAAAAGCCCGTCTCCGCGCCAAAACCGGCGCTCTCATACGCCGAGCAGAAGGAACAGTCCAAACAGGAACGCAAGAAACGCGAAAGAATTCGCTATCTGGAAGCCGAAATATCGAAGGCTGAATCCCGTCAGAAGGAGATCGAATCCATTCTCTCCGCCCCTCCTGCCGACGCTGACATAATGGAACTCACCCGCGAATACCTCGAACTTAAACGCTCTCTCGACTCCCTAACCGACGAATGGGGTTCGCTCATTTAACCCCGTGGCGCCCAACTCGCTATGTATCAGCAAAATACTAAAACTCGGCTCCAAGAATTTCGGAGTCGAGTTTCGGTAAGTGACTGTGAATCAGGGGATTGCGCGCCACGGACCTGCTGGTGGTGGCGTTAATCTGCTAAGATATATCGTCTAAGAAGGTCGAGGGCGGAGGCGGCGAAGCGTTCGATGTTGCGTTTGCGGTCGTTGTGGTATTGGTAACGGCGGGTGAGAGTGCCGTGAGGGCCGCTGACGCCGATCCAGACGGTGCCTTCGGGGTTACGGTCGTCGCCGCCCGGGCCGGCGAGTCCGGTGGTGGCGACTGAGTAGGTGCTTCCGGTGAGTTTCCGGACTCCCTCGGCCATCGCGGCGGCGACTTCGCTGCTGACTACGCCATTGGCCTGGATGGTCTCCGAAGGCACTCCAAGGACCTTTTCTTTGACCGCGATGGCATAGGAGGTGACACTGCCAAGATAGTATTCAGACGAGCCGGGGATGGTAGTAATCAGATGCGAAATCATACCTCCCGTGCAGGACTCGGCGGCGCTGAGGGTCTTGCCGGTACCGCGAAGCAGTTTGCCGATAACTGATTCGAGGGGCTCATCGTCCTCCGAATAGATGTTGTCTCCGAGAATCTCACGGAGCCCGACGAGGAGCTTTTCGACCTTTGCAGCGTCCTTTTCGCGTTCGCCTCCATAGACAGAAAGGCGGAGTCTGATGCCGGTCGCGGTGTTGGGCAGATAGGCCAGGTGAACATCCTTAGGAAGGGCATCCTCCCAGGGTGCAATGAGCTGCGAAAGCGCGGATTCGGCAAAACCATAAACCATTATGGTTTTGTGATATATGCTTTCGGTATTAAAGTGATGCTTTATATCATTAATTACGTCATCGATGGCCCCCAATGCTTCGTGCGGAACGCCTGGAAGAGAGTATAAACGGTGCCCGTCCGAGCGCTCGAAAACCATAATCGGGGCAGTGCCGTGATGGTTGGGAATCACCTCGCAGCAATCCGGCACTTCGGCCTGTTTGAGATTGATGTCAAGGACGTCCAGACCTCTTGAATGGAGTATTTCCTTCACTATTTCAAGCTGCACCGGATCGGTTTTCCAGGACTTTGAGTGGAATAATTCAGCCAGAGCGGGCTTGGTTATGTCATCTTTGGTGGGACCCAGGCCGCCGGTGGACACCACGATGTCATTGGAATCCAGTTCGCGGGATAGGGAAGTGATGATATCTTCGTGATTGTCGGCAATGCTCACCATACGGGTGACCTTGATGCCGATCTCGCCGAGCTTGCGGGAAATATGGGAAGAATTAGTGTCGACGATCTGACCGATGAGGATTTCGTCGCCTATAGTACAAATGGAAGCCTTGACCATACGACAAAGATAACTCATTATGCGTTATCCTGTACAAGCTCCTGGAAGGTTCCGTCGTCGAAAAATACAAGAATTCTAGATATAATTCTTTGATTTTTAACCTGTTGAAGTTTTCTATTTAAAGCGGTTGCTTTAGGTGGTTTGACCCGAATTGCCGTCATTCCGGCCATATTTTCCTTCGCTTCCTCGATAGTATAATCATCCTGAGGAGCTTCGTTTTCATCGTCTGCAAAATCGAATAAATCGCCCTCCTGGACCACTGTGGCGTGGTTTTTATACATTTTCCCCTTGCCTGTAATGAGCCATTCTATGTTGAGAGCGGGGTAGCATACGGCCATTTTTTCGATCAGATCGAAACTAGGCTTGTTTCTGCCTGACAGAATATGGGATATGCTTCCGCGGGCCACACCGATGGTGTCCGCTAGCTCCGACTGGGTGATATTTTCGGCGTTGATAAATTGTTGCAAACGTAAATTCATAGGTCGAATTATTGTGTCACAAATGTAAATACAATAAATCACATTTCAAAGCGTTTTTTCAGGCGATCTGCAGGGGAGTAAGGAAATCACCGATTTTAACCACCTTAAATATGGTATAGATACGAATAGCTAATTTGCTGAGCATCGGTAATTTAGATATTAGACTTATATCTCTAAGGCTCCAGAATGGTGAATTGCCGGCAACAAATCGTCGTGAATACTCGCAAATAACCTATAATTAAACATTCAATAAATCTCGTAAATCGCTGGGTATGACTGATATAGAAACAAGAATTAGCTGTTATTAGCAGAACTGATAACCCATTCCGGCGGCTGGGGTGCACCGCTTGTCCCTATTTTGTAAACTTTTCATTTGTGAAACGTTACAAAAATTTTGGATTTACATTTCGCGACAAAAATTTTCTCCATTTGTGACATTTCAAAAATTGCCTGCACGTGTTTATATTTGCATCGAATTATGATTCCTGAAATACACATAGAGGACTATAACTATCCGTTACCCGATGAGCGGATCGCAAAATATCCCCTGCCCCGCAGGGATGCCTCGAAACTCCTTATATACAAAGACGGCAAGGTGGACACCAAAGTGTTCTCCCAGCTTCCTGAATTCCTTCCGGAAGGCTCATTGATGGTCTTCAACGACACTAAGGTTGTTCCCGCAAGGCTGCATTTCGTCAGGGAGACAGGCGCGAAGATAGAGATCTTCTGCCTTCAGCCCGTCGATCCCGTGGAGTACAATACGGCTTTTGCCGCCACTGAATCCTGCTCCTGGCAGTGCGTGATAGGCAATTCCAAGCGCTGGAAGGACGATCTGCTGAGCTATGATATCCCCGAGGGCTGCGAGGCTGAGATAGCGAAGATGAACCTGCGCGCAAGGCTGGTCTCGAGGGAGGCACAAACCGGGGTTGTGGAGTTCTCTTGGGAGGGTGGAGAGCCTTTCAGCCGCGTGCTGGAGCTATGCGGACAGGTTCCCATTCCGCCGTATCTTAACCGTGAGACCGAAGCCCTCGATGTGGAGCGTTATCAGACTCTCTACGCCCATATCCGCGGCTCTGTAGCAGCCCCCACGGCTGGCCTTCACTTTACTGAAGAAGTACTTGAGGCAATCAAGGATAAAGGCATTGATATAGAGAATGTTTGCCTTCACGTGGGTGCCGGAACTTTCCTTCCTGTGAAGTCCTCAAACGTGGCGGATCATCCTATGCATCGCGAGCCCTTCGTGGTGACCCTCGAATTCCTGAAGAAACTCATAGCCAGAAAGGGTAAATTGGTTGCAGTGGGCACCACTTCCGTCCGTACCCTGGAATCGCTGTACTATGTCGGCGTCAGCATCATTGAAAAAGGCGCACCTGAAGACGTGACCCAGTGGGCGCCCTACACGCGCGAATATCCCTACTCGACCGACGAAGCGCTGCAAGCCATCGTTTCCTGGCTCGAAAAGGGCCATTTAAGCGCCTTAAAGGTGGGAACGCGTATCATTATAGTCCCCGGCTTCCAATTCCGCCTTGTGGACGTTCTGGTGACCAACTTCCACCAACCGGAAAGCACACTGATCCTCCTGGTCTCCGCCTTTGTCCACGGCGACTGGCGTACCATCTACGACTACGCCCTCGCCAACGACTACCGTTTCCTATCTTATGGGGATTCATCTCTGTTATTTCGTATATAGAGTCGGATGAGGGAACTGCCCTCGGCGGACGTGTCCACCCCCGGACACGGACACGGGCAGGGGGAGGGGCCCACGAAGTGGGAGGGGCCGAAGGAGCGAAGCGACTGAGTTCCGCAGGGGGTAGTTACCTCTCCGACAACACAGATAAAAAAAAGAGTCGACCTTGTGGGTCGACTCTTTTTGAAGCAGCGTAGCGATTAATTGCGATAGCGCTGTCCGAATTGCATATTCACACCGAAGGTGAACTTGCAACGGAAAGGATCGATAGGAACGGGAATACCGCCATACTTGGGGATATTCACGCCCTGGAGCCCGAATGCCTCGGGAGGGACGATACCGACGCGGTCTGCATAGGTATCAACTCCGACATAGGCGTTGATGAAGAGCAGGGTTACGCTGGCTGCGAGGCCGAGCACATTGCCCTGGGTGTTTTTACCGTAGTTGGCAGTGACGCTGATGAAGCGCAGGGGGCTGACGGTGACGCCGGCACGGGCATCCCAGTAGGGAGCGACCTCGTCGAAATGATAGATTCCGAGGGCGCCCACGGAGATGAAGCTGAACACAGGCATACGTAACCTTGCGCCGAGGTTGGCTGTGAAGGAGAGCCTTTCAAAGCCGCTTTCCTCGAGGCCTTCCATAACCTGAAGGTTGGCAATCTCCATAAAGTCGTCCTTGATCTTTCCGATCTCTTCTTCGTTGTCGGCGCCTCCACCTATATGCTCGAAGCCGTCGAATCTGAACTGGTCGGCTGCCTTGGCGATTGAGTTGTACTTCCAGAAGATGCCTCCCAGGTCACTGATTCCGCCGGTCAGGGCAAGACTTTCGAAAGGAGTCCACCTGAAGCCGAGGTCGAGAGCTCCACCATAACCGCCGGGACGGATGTTGGTCTGGTCCATAGCGAGCTGGATCTTACCGTTCTCATCGTTGTAGAGCTGTCCGCCGCCCATAGCAAGTCTCGCCCTTCCTTCCATATCGGTAGCGATAGTACCGTTGTTGAAGTAGACGTCCGCTTTGTCGAAGCGGAGGTCTGCGCTGGCAAGACCAATGAGACCCTTGATCCTGAAACCTATGGTGAGGTTTTCGACGGGCTTCTTCGCCACTCCGATAGCGATTTCCGCATATGCCTTGGCTCCAAGGTAGAAGGAACTGAGGTCGTACGGGTCGGGGGAGTTACCCTCCTTGAGGAACCTGAAGAGGTCGCCGGGGATGGATGATCCGATATCGGTGCGGAGGTTGATCTCGAATGAGTTGAACTTGTTCTCCTTGCGCTTACCGCTGCTGAGGATGTTCAGGTTGGCGTCGAACCCGAAAGGGTTGCTCTTGCCCACGTGAGACATCATCTCTTCGGTGGTGACGCTGGGATTGAGGAAAGTCACGAGGCCGTCGCCCGTGGCATTGGGATAGATCAGCGAGCTGATGCCTAGGCCGCTGCTGATTCCCATTTCCACATTGCCCATACCTAAGCCGAAGAAGCTCTTCTCGCTCATAATGGCGGGGTTGAGCCTGTATGAGTAGTTGTAGTTGTCGAGGAAGAATCCGCTCTGGAATTTGTCCTGAGCACTTGCACGTACTGAGAAGAGGCTCAGAGCCACTGTCAGAATCGAAACGATGTTGAGTATCTTTTTCATATCCGTGTAAGTTTATTCGTTATCGTTGTCTTCTTCGGCAGGGAACAGCATATCTCCGTCGATGTGGATTCCCTGAGGCAGCAGAAGGTAGATGTCTGTAAAGAGGAGGTGGTTGTCTCCCTTCAGGACCTGACCGTTCGCGCTGACTTCGATTCCGAGCACCATATGGGTCATAGTCTCGATAGCTTCGTTATCCTTTTCAGCCCCGATAGGGATGTCCAGGACTCCGCCGTCGGAAAGTGCTACGCTCACCGGATGCTCGAGAGGAATTGCGGTGTATGATCCGGTCTCTTCGTTGAACGAAAGGAAACCGATGGTGAGATTTGCCGAAATCGGGATGGTGTTCTCGACATTAGCCCTGAGGCCTATGGAAGAGGTCCTGAGGATATGTCCGACCTTTTTTCCGGCGTCTGCACCGACCTCCAGGGTATCGGCGAAGTTGATCAGGGTCCCTGAGCCAAATGCGAAAGGAACATTGAGTTCAAGCTCCATATCCATACCGTACTGCGCGTCGGGAGTGATCAGGCAGTACTTGGTGGGGTCAGTGGTGATGCCGGTCACGACGTCGATGGAATCGGACTCCGCGGCAAAAAGGGCGTTGAGAGGAACGTCATTGTGTGAAACGCTCTCTTCGTAGACTGCCGGGTCAAGGCTGTTCGGAACTGTGAAATTGATTGTGGCAACCGACTCAGTCGCGTCGTGGGCCTTGAGATCCGCAGAACCGGAAAGGTTCAGGTTCATATTGGTCCTGACTGTGACGTCAACCGATGCGTCGGGAAGAACTATCGTGGCATCTGCGAAAGCATCGGGAAGCGCGAAGAAAGGAGACGTGAAGGTTTCGTTCAACGCGTAATCGATCTTGGCCTGGATGCTCTGGATTCCGACCTTGTCCTGGGCGTCTTTGATGGACACGGACACTGTTCCGCTCACACCTGTAGGGACTGTGGGAAGCTCGATGACGACATTGTCCGAAGATGCCGAGCCCTGGACCGTCGCAGTGGCGGAGAGGTTAGTACCGTTCTGACGCATCTGGGCGAAATCGTAGGCGGAAAGATCGAATTTGTCGATCTTGACGCTCCTGCTGAACGGCACGTTTTTCTGGATTTCTCCGTTGAGTTCAATCACCTTGGGTGAGAAGAAATCGGGGAGGGTGGCAGTAGCATTCAGCGTGTAGGTAGTCCCAGCCTTTCCGGGAAGGTCCGTGAAAAGCAGTTCCACCGTCGCATAGACATCCTTCAGAGTGACCTCGCCTACTCCCACCAGCATTTCGGGCAGAGCGTCTGCGCTCATCAGGTCGAAGTCTATCTGCTCGTCGATGTCATAAGCCGCACCGCCGGGGAGAGTGTAATCTCCGGCAGGGAGGAGCGCCTTCTGCTCAGGAGTCATATCATCAAATATAGGCAGTGTGACGCCATAATTGATGTTCTCCGAGAAATTCACCGCCGTGATCTTGACTGCATCAGCGAGTCCTATTCCTGAAATCTGGTCTGCGAGATCGATTTCCTGCGAATAAGAGATGTAGTAACTCCCGTCCGCAGCCTGCTTGATGAACTCGGAGGAATCCAATCCGACGGATTTCATAAGGGAATCGACACGGAACATCGAACTGTCGGCCAGCCTGAGCTGAAAACCGTTCTGGAACAGCGTGATGTCTTTGTCGATGTTCTTGAGGTTCTCCAGAGTGTACGCCGGCTCGACATTACAACTGGAAAACGCCAGGGCGAGCGCAAGGGCAGCCCCTGTGATTTTCAAGAATTTTTTCATCCGGTTAATAAATTATGTTGTTACAATTATTTCCCTAATCTGCGTAAAGTTAGTTATTAATTTTCATATACAAGATGCAATTTCTCCCCGAAACGTTTCTAGAAGGATTTGCGCCTTGTCATATGGAAGGGGTTTCGCGTTTTTACGAGGTTGTGATTAATTATCATCTCGGCGGCCAGGCGTCCCATTTCCGGGAAGTCGGTCGACACGGTGGTCAGTCCGCCCAGGATGAGTTCGTTCATAGGGTACTCGTTGTAGGAGATGATCTTGACGTCTTTCCCTACCTCGAAGCCGTTTTCACGGATCTTGCGGGACAGTTCGACAAGTCCGGCGTCCAGGCTTGAGTTAAGCAGCAGGAAAGTGTCGCCCTTGTCGACCGTCTCGGGTATGCCGTACATACATTCAACTTCGATTCCGCGCTCGGCGGCGAAACGTTCGACGCTTTTCGTGATGCGGGGGCCGTACATCGACGACGCCAGGGTAACGACTCTCAGGTGGCCCAGGCGGGTGGACGGACTGATGTTCCTGGCCAGGCAGTCGTGGATGTCGTTGTCGAAATCCTGGTACACCGAGCCGAAGTGCCCTTTCATTCCGGTCTGGAGATTGTCTATCAGGATGAGCTTGCGCACGGGGACCCTCTCCAGAAGCTTGACGACACGTTTCTGCGTTTCCTCGTCGTCGCCGGGGAAGTGCGGAGCTATCACGTAGTAATCGTAATTGTCCAGATAGGTGTCGAGGAAGTATTCCAGAAGGTCGGGATTCTGGTCGTGGCTCAGGATGTTGATTTCCGTTCCCGGAGGAAGGGTCTCGGCGAACGAATCGAAGGCTATCTGCTTGTACACGGAGAACTTGTCGAAGACGACCAGAATCCTGGATCTGGCTCCGCTGCGGGTGATGTCTTTCACATAGAAGCCCTTGCCGTGTCGGGGTTCCACAAAGCCCCGGTCCACAAGGATTCCGTAGGCCTTCTTCACCGTCTCCCTGGAGATGCGGTGACGGTCGGCAAGCACGTTCATCGAGGGCAGCTGCTCTCCGGGAGTGAGTGATCCGTCCCTGACGCCCCTTTCGACCTGCTCGACTATCTGTTTGTAGATAGAGTGCTTTGCCCGGTTGTTGATTTTAAAGTCCATATATTGTTTTTTATTGTTCTGTGGGTATTCCCGCGGGGTCTTCAAGCCCTGCGGCCTTGTATGCTTCGAAGGTGCGGTAGCCGCTACGTGCGAGGTTGGTTTCAGTGCGGAGGTCGAAGGTGTTGTAGCCCATCGCCCGGAGCACGTCCTGCATTGCGAGCGCCCTCTCCCTGAAGCCGGCGGGATCCTTGCTGCCTGCTGGGCTCCATCCCGTTTCCGCGATTGCGAACGCCCTCGGCCACAACATATACTCGGCGTGCTCGCAGGTGGGGATCCACTCGCACCACAGGTTGGCCTGAAGTCCCAGCACCAGCGACTCGTCCATTCCCGGCGCTACCGGCTCATAGGAGTAGACGTGGCGCAGCGAAGTGAGTTCGCCGACCGCCCTGGGCTCCTTGCGTATGAGGTCCTGGTAATAGTCGAAATAGACGTGGCTGTTGGGCGACATCACCACCTTGTGGCCGGCAGCAGTGGCTTTCTGGCCCCCGCTGATGCCCCTCCAGCTCTGGACTACCGCTTCTTCCGGCACTCCAGTCTCGAGTATCTCGTCCCAACCGATAATGTGGCGGCCGTGGCTGCGCACGAACTCGTCGATGCGGCGCACGAGGTAGCCCTGGAGCTGACCGACCTCGGTGTAACCTTCCCGCTCCATCAGCGCACGGCAGTTGACGCATCTGGGCCACACGGCCATAGAGGCTTCATCGCCACCGATGTGGATGTACTCGCCGGGGAATATGTCCATTACCTCGGTCAGCACGGCCTCGAGCAGCCGGTAGGTTGCTTCGGAGCCGGGACAGAGATCCCAGCCGCCCTTGAAACGGGAGCCGTCTTCGAGCTGGCACGCCACTTCGGGGTAGGCCATCGTCACCTCCATACTGTGCCCGGGCATTTCGATCTCCGGGATGATGGTGATATGGCGCTCAGCCGCGTAGGCGACGAGGTCACGAAGGTCCTGCTTGGTGTAGAAGCCGCCGTAGGCATCGGGGTCGTCTTTGCTGACGAAGCGGTACTTTGCGGCCTCCCATTCGATGTAAAGACGCCCGATGCGCCAGGCGGTCTTCTCGGTCAGAAGAGGGTAGGACTCAGATTCGATACGCCATCCGGCGGCATCGTCGAGATGAAGGTGAAGCACGTTGAATTTCAGCAGCGCCATCGCATCCATCTGCTTCTTGAGGAAGTCCACTCCCTTGAAGCTGCGCGATTCGTCTATCATCAGGCCGCGATGACGGAAGCGCGGGTAATCGAGGATCACTCCGCAGGGCACGTTTCCGAGCGCCTGGAGCTGTTCGAGACTTTTGCGGGCCCGGAACTCACCCTCTGGGGTATAAGCCTCTATAACGGCCTTTCTGCGGCCGATACGGAGACGATACGCTTCATTGCGGGAGAAGTCGGGCAATTGCGCGGTCGCTTTCTTGAGCGCACGCGAGGGTCTGCGGACCACGATGCGGTCCACATTCGACGTTCCCTTCGCCGGCTGGAAATCAACCGGAGCGGGGATGAGGCCCAGCATCAGGGGCAGCAGTATGGTCAGTATGAATCTCATTGCTTTTCGAAGATGAGGACGGCCAGTTCATTCTGGGCGAGGGTGACGGAATTGCCGTTGACCTTGCCGCCTATGCTGCGGCTGTCCGTGAGTTTGTAACCGGGGACGGTGATGCGGCCTTTCTGCCTCTTCGCGCCCGTGTTCGTTATGACTATGGCCATACGGCCGCCGGCGGTGTAGCTTCGGGCGGTGAGGGCGGCGTTCGAGCAGGTGAAACCGTCCATAGCGGTGTACCTGCCCTCGAGCAGCAGCTCGGGGAAGTCGTGCCTGATGGCGTTGATCTTCGCCAGATGGGCCTGATAGACCGGAGTTTCGTCGATGAGTCCGCGGCAGCGGAATACTTCTATGTCGTTGCGAAGACCCTTGAGCAGGGTGTTGTTCACCCTGCGGGGCACGTCGTTGTCGTCGCGTACGCAGCGGTCGCTCCAGATCACCTCCGGGAAGGTGTAACGGAACCACTCGGGGAAACTCTCGGGAAGGGCGGTGAATTCGACTATGTGCACAAAGTCGCAGAACTGAGAGGTGCAGTCGGAAAGCCATTCGGTGCCGAGGGCGAATTCGGGGTCGCGAGCCTTGATGCGGTCGCGTATTTCTTTAAGGGTTTCGGCTTTGTAACGGCCAGTGAAGATGTCCTGCACGGGGAACTCGCGGCTGAGATCCCAGTTGGGGAATTCTTCGGCCACGCCGAGCTGGTCGTAGAAGACGGCATCGGAGCCTAGGGCCATCGCCCTGTCGGCCCAGTCCACGAGCTGGTCGCGCCACTCGCGCTTGCTCATATCCGCGATTGCGAAGGTGCGGGAATCGTAGTACCCGAGGGTCGTGCCTTCGCCGGTGAATTTGTAGTGCTCGGTGAACTCGCGGCCTGTGTTGTCTTTGTTCGCCACGCGGGATCCGCCGCCGGAACGGTAGAAGTCGCTCTCCACGTCAATCAGACGGCCGTTGTAGTAAAGGAGCAGCCTGCCGCCATTGTCGCGGTACTGCTTGATGGCAGCCTTCCAGGCGGCATCGCCGCCCTGGGAGGCATCGGGGGAGTAGTTCGGGTAGCCGTTGTCCATTCCTTCGGCCCACCAGCCGAAGGCAAGGACGGCGTTGCAGCCGACCGATGCCCCCGCGGCGGCGATGCGACCGTTAAGGTCGCCATAAGTCCGAAGGTACTCGCCGTACTGGTGCTTGAAGATTATCCTCTGCCAGCCGGTCATATCCTGGACCCACTTCGGAACGGGAGCGTGATGCCACCAACCGTCAGCCCAGTGGCGGTAGATTCGCGATGTGGCGGTCCAGTCGCCCTCGTAAGGCGTAACCACGCTTGCGTCCGTGCTCCACTCATCCCCGCACATCGCGTTCGGATAGCGGTAAAACCCCGCCTCGAGATGTTTGAAGTCGGTGGTTGTGTGGCCGATGGTATTCCTGTCGGGATACGTCCGCAAGCCGTGCCAGGTTTGCTGCAACGACGTGTCGTGACTTCCGAAATAGATTCCGTGCTTGCTTCCCACGAAGGCGAAGCAGTTGGATGCGGCGTTGCGGGGGTACTGAAGGTCGTACTGGCGGAACTTCTGGGCTGGAGTCATATACAGGGGACGTACGTCCACGTTCGAGATCTTCCGGACGGGGTTGTCGAAGATCTGGCCTCCCGTGTGTGTGGTAAGAAGCTTATAGTCCGAGGGAATCTGAAGGTCGCCGACCAGCGGGTACTGGAGTTCGCGAATTACCGTGTGGGGCTCATCGTTGCGTACAGTAGCGGCAAAATGCACTGCGGCGCCTTCAGTCCATATCTTCAGGTTAAGGCCGAACGCCTTGCCGCCCAGACGCGCATAGTCGACAAAGACCGTGTCTGCCACGGACTTGACGCTTGACGGCTTTTCGTTCCAGCCGGAGATTTCGATTTCTTTCTGTTCGAGGGTATTGTAATACAGTCTCCATAGCGGATAGCCTCCGGCATAGTTGCGGCCGTCGAAACTGAGTTCGGTCAGAAGGCCGTTTTCATCGATATTGATCTTCGTGCGGGGGAGTTCGCCCCTGTTTTCGAGCACGAAACGGCAGAGATCGTCGTAAAGAGCCCTGTCCTGCGCCAGAGGAGAGGTTGCCAGCTGGGTAAGGGCGTTGGAACCGCTGTAGAGCGCTATCGAGCTATTGCCCACCAGGCCGGCCTCGCGATACCTGCGCATATACTCGCGCACACGCCCCTGAAGGGCCGGCACGTCGGCGGCATCGAAGATGAGCCTGCCGTCGCCGTCGGGGCCCTTCACGCCGGGCTTCATCTGATCCGCAACGGCGCTGTACTCGAACTCCATCTCCATCCCAAGGCCGTACTCCTGCATAGCCTTAAGGGTCTTGTCAAAGGGATGTCGTTCGCCCGACTTGAGGTCCCAGTACCAGTTGGGCTGCATCCAGGCCTGGTCTATTCCTATCTGCTTCCAGAACTTATGGCCGGGAGCCATATGGTAGGGAACCCAGTAGAGTTTCTGGCCTGCTGAATGGCAGCGCTCGGAAAGCGCCGGGACTATCTCTTCCCAGTTCTTGTAACGGCAGTTGACGTCGATATCGTATTTGAGGTAAATCTCTTCGGAAGTGATGTAGAATCCGTCAAGCTCCAGGTATTTGGGCGCAAGGGCGGCGAAACGGGATCGAACCTCGCCTATGTACCAGTCGAGTGCCTTGAGCCTGTCTTCAGTGCTTGCGAAATCCAGTCCGTCGCCCCAGTAGGTGGTGGAAGACTTCTTGTCAGCGAAATTCTCGAACATCACAGGGTCCGGAAGGCCTATTATAACTTTGCGCTTCGCGGGAGGGTTGCCGATTCGGGAGGCTGCTTCGGCGCAGGCGGCGTCCAGCGCGCCCACTCCGGAGTCCTTACCCAGCCAAAGGTCCAGCTGGCGCTGCCATTCCGCCTTAGTGGCCGACTTGCCGGCGGGGGAGATTACGAAGGTCCTGCCTGTGAGATAGTCCTGCCCTTCGAGGAAGATGAAGGCTTCGAACAGCCAGTGCTCGCTCCCGTCCGGTGATTTCCAGCTTACGTGGGGCGCGAAACGCTCCGTATCCCACGCGTGGGGCTCGCGGTGCCAATAGCCCACGAGGTCAGCGTCGTGAAGTGGAACGGCTGCTGCGGGATTGCATCCTGCGCAGAGCAGCGCGAACAAAAGTATGACCTGAATTCTTCTCATTGTCTCAAAGGGTTTTCGCTGATGAAACGGCACAGTTCGAGATACATCGCAATATCGTCATTTTCGCTCGAACTCGCAAGTTGATAAAGGGCATTCGAACCCGAATACAGGGCAATGCGCCGCTGACCGTAAAGTCCGGCATCCTTGAATGTGTCCATATACTCGCGGAAGCGTGCGCGGAGAACGGGCACGTCGTCCAGGGTAAAAACGTAGCGTCCCTGGCCGTCAGGCCCCATTATTCCGGGTGTCTTCATCACCTCTTCCACCATCGAGTATTCGAACTCCAGTTCCAGGCCCATTCCAAGTTCATCGATTCTCCGTACACACGCTTCGATGTCCTTTCCTGCATCCCAGTAGTAGTTGGGCTGGAGCCAGGCATAGGTGATGCCGAGATTGCGCCAGACGGAGGTGCCGTCGGCCCCCATATAAGGTATCCAGTAAAGACCTTCGTTAAGGGAATCGAGATAACTGCCTATTACGGGCAGAATCTGATCCCAGCGCTTCTGCTCATAGTTCCATCCGCCCGGAGTGGCCACCAGTTCCTCGGAAATGATGTAGAAACCAGCCAGCTCGAGGTTGCTGAAATTCCTGTCGGCGAACTCGGCCCTGACATAGTCTATGTACCACTTGAGAGCCTTTATCTGGTCGTCGGCGTTTGAGAAATCCAGGCGCTTTCCGTCCACTTCCCCCCAGTAGGTGGTGGAAGAATTCTTGTCCGAGAAGCGCTCGAACATCACCGGATCAGGCATCATCATAACGGCGTAGCGCTTCGAGGGGGCCGGGCCTGCGTGGCGCGCAGCGTCTGCGATTGCATCGTCAAGCGCACTGAACGCGCCGCCGTGCCCGGCCCAGTATTGAGCCAGATTCTGCCAGGAATTCTTGTCTGCCGACAATGAACCGTTGTTGTTGATGCAGAAAGTCTTTCCGTCCGGATCTGTGCCCGTGATGGAAAGGAATGCTTCGAACAGCCAGTGGGTTCCGTACGGATCAGTATAGCTCACGTGTGGGGCGAACCGCGCTTTGTCCCAGGAGGCGGGCACGGTGAACCAGGAGTTGCTGTTTGGCCTGCCGCCTCCCGTGCAGAGAGTGACATCCGCAAACCTGGGTGCGCCGTTGCGTCCCTGTTCATAGGGATAGATGTTTTCGGATTCAGCGCCTGTGGAAAAATTGGCTTTACCCACTCCGGACAAAGTACCGTCGCGGCGTCCGACTCCGTAGGCACAGTATCTTGTGCCGGGGGTCAGTCCGGTCAGAACGACTTTGCCTTCCATCGGCTGGACGCCGTTCGCTATTATTTCTTCTCCGGAAGGAGTAAGATCAGGGGCGCCGGCCATCACGAATACATCGTCGCAGAATATGCTCTCGACCAGGATGATAGCCGTCGTATGGCCTTCTTCCGCGACAGTCAGCTTGATTGCGGGCTGGGGCACATAAACCCCTTGCTGCTCCTCGCCGCAAGCCGCGGCAAGGAGCAGTGACAGGGTAATCATATGTGCCAGGCGCCCCCGCATACACTAGTTGATAGTGAACACGGAGAGACCGGTGCGCTGCGCCATCGCGGCGATATAGACTTTACCGTCTATTATGCGCACGCAGCAGTCGCCCACGGAATTAGCTCCGCTGAGTCCTTCGGCGTCCATATCGTCCTTGCTCTGAAGCGGGGCTTCATAGAGCACGTTCTGGGTGTCCAGAGCGTCTTTAAGGGCATCGGTAGAAGACCAGGAGCCCTTCAGGATGACGAGTTTCGGTTTGCTCTTGTCATACAGGGAGACGAACGCTATGAGGTCCTGGCCCTTGTGCTGGAAGAAGTTGAAACCGAAGCACCTGGCAAGGCCGGGATAGACGGCTACCTGGGTCTTGTCATTCAGCAGATGAAGACCGGCGTCGGAATTGGTGCTGATGAGCGCCGTACTGGTCTGTCCCGGAATGAGTTTGTACTCCGAGATGTTGTTGGCATCGTCCAGAGGAAGTTTGCCCGGGATAGGTTCAAGCCAGCCCCAGATGCCCGCGGTGTAGTTGCCGGCGGTACGTTCTGCGTTTGCGGGCAGATAGATATGTGCCGTCATTCCATCGTCGTCGTAAGAGCGCAGGAAGAACTTGCCCAGCTGGTAGTTGCCCCAGACAGTGAACTTGTCGCCGAAACGCCTTGTGGAATTCACGTTGTAAAGGGTGACGGGCGCGCTGTCCGTGCTGTTGACATAAGCGGTGAAGCAGAGTTTCTGGCCGCCTTCCGCGAGGTTGCACACCACGAGGAAATCCTTTCCATCGTTCACAGCGGGATCCGTGTTGTCCATCATTCGGGCGCAGGAAACCCAGTGGATACCGGCTTTCATATCATCGTTGACCGGGAGAGTCCCTATGTAGGAGCCGCTCAGCAGGTCGAACTTGTGGATGTTGGCGACGTCGGCCGAGGTCTGCGGGATGTAGACGTAGTTGTCGTCGATAGCGAGACTACGGTCTCTGCCGTCCAGATCGGGTGCCAGAGAGTCGGCCCAGCCTTTGTCGTCCTTCCAGAACTTGCCCCACACGCGGACGAGTCCGGTCTTCACATTGGGCGAGTTGACCACGAGATAGACGACATTGTCGGTAATCACGATGCCGTCTTCCGAAGTAGCGCTGATCTTGAAGGGAATTGCGATGCTCTCGAAATCAATCATCTCGCTTCCATTGAAGAGAGCGGAATTCTTGAGTGTGACGGCGCAGTAGCAGTCGCTTGCTCCCGCGGTGAGGGTATAACCTTCTGCGGGCAGCTGCACAAAGCCTGCAGGGGCGGCCGTACACTCCGTGTTGTTCGCTTCGTTGTAGGCCGCGATCTTGCTGTCGTCGGTGGCGAGGGTGATTTTCAGATCCATCGGCAGAGGGTTGTCCACAGCGACCTGAAGACTGATTTCGAGGTCCTGCGCCTTATCCTTCGATGCCATCTTCACAAGGCCGGGGGTGTTGACCAGGCCAACCGTAGAATTGAGGATGTTCAGGAGGAGAAGGTTACGCCTGGAATTCACCGTGAGCGGAGAAGCGTCCGTAATAACCACAGGAATTACCGAATTGGCGCCGTCCAGCGCGGAGAACACAGTGGAAGGAGTCCACTCAACCTTCACGCTGGAGGTCACGTCACTGGCTCCGAATTCCAATTCCGTGGATGAGAAGTTGTACTTCGAGGATGCCAGTTCGGTGTAGGCGGTGCCGTTGGCGGTGTTGTACGCAGCCAGCGAATCGGCCGATACTCCGAGGGTGGCTTTCGCCCCCTGGGTGCCCATTCCGGATTTCTGTACGGTGACTGCGGCCGAGCCGGCATAGACCGACACCGGCACTACCTGCTCGCTGAACACCAGCGAGAGAGAATCCGGAACCATATAGTTGTTTCTCGAGTCCTCGATGCAGGATGCGGCAAGGACGAGAGTCGCGAAAACAAATAATAACTTTTTCATAGGCCTATTCCCATCCGGGGTTTTGAGTGAAGTGGATCATCTCCGCAAGCTGGGTGGAGATGATGGGGTAGAAGTAGTCGCGGTAGTGGAAGTCAGCAGGATCCATAGGCATAATGTCGTCGACCCTGGTGTAGAGATCCTCGTAATTCTCGGCTTTCATATTGAGAGTCCAAGCTCTTGCGGGGTATTCATCTTCGGCGCGCAGCCAGCGGCACATATCGTAGTGGCGCATAGCTTCCATACCGAATTCGCACCAGCGCTCCTGGAGAATGAACCAGCGGAGCCACTCCTTGTTAGTGCGGGTGATGCCGGCTATGGTGGTGGTTCCGTTAGCATCATTGAAACTGATTTCGGGATATGCGGCGCGTATGCCTTTGAGGCCGCTGCGGGCGCGTACCTTATCCAGGTAGAGGATGGCTTCATCTGCATCTCTGACCGGCTTTTCATTGCAGGCCTCGGCATAGTTGAGATAGATTTCCGCGAGCCTGAAGGCCGGGTAGACATAGCGCTGCGCGCCCGTGAAGTCGGAACCGGTAACGAAGGCGGTGTTGGCCTTGTACCAGCGGCGGCAGGCGTAGCCGACCCAGTTGAGAGCTGCGGATTCGAACTTCGTCACGGGCACCGTGACCATAGGGTCGGTAGTGCTCTTGAAACTCACCCAGCGCTTGTTGATCTTGTTGCTGGGCCAGTAGAAACCGTCCGGCACGAGGCTGGAGTAGTAGCGCGCGTCGCGGCCTACGGTACTGACGTGGGCTTTGAATGCCGGTGCCCAGTCTGCGTCGACAGGTTGCTTGTAGTTCTCTACCCAGTCGCTGGCAGTACCGCTATTGCCGGCACTGTAACCTGAAGCATCGTCCACGATGGGCTTGGAGAGGTCGTTGAAACGGCCGTTTTTCTGGTAGCCCAGAACAGGATAACGTCCCGTCTCCGCCATAGGATAGGCATCCACCATCTTGAGCGACGGCGTGTAGGCCTGCAGCATCTCGTAAGAGGTGGTTATCGTCGGCGAAGGGAAGTTGGGCACGGTCGCATACATATATGAACCGGTCGCTCCGATCCAGGTGGCGAATCCTCCGTTGGTGTGTCCTATTCCCAGATGCCACCATCCCCAGATGGTTTCAGTGTTCCAGGTCTGGAAGAAGACGTTCTGGTAGGCGGATGCGGCTCTCTGGAAGTCGTCGGCTCCTTCGGTGGGAGTGCAGAGAGAGAATTTGTTCAGATCTATCACGGCCTTGGCTGCGTCAGCGGCATCCTGCCACTTTGACTGGTCGTATTCGGGATAGATGCTCTTCCCGTAGTAGTTCTTCTTCGTGGAGAAGATGCCTCTCAGCAGCCCGCCGTCCTGTCCGTTGTAAAGCGGGGAAGCGGCATAGAGGAGCACCCTTGATTTAAGGGCAAGTGCAGCCGGTCTGGTGACCCTGCCCGTCCAGGAATCGTTGGCTCCGATTTCCGAAAGAGTCATAGGAAGGTCCTGGGCGGCCTTGTCCAGTTCGCTCACGATGAAATTGATATTCTCCTCCACGGTGTTGCGGTCCAGGTCGGGTCCTTCGGCCGTTTCGGGAGCGAGTTCGTCGCCCCATATGATCACCGGTCCGTACTGCCTGAAGAGGCAGAAGTAGTAGAATGCGCGAAGGAAGCGGGCCTCTGCCGCCATTGCCGCACGGACTTTGGCACTGTCTTCCTTGTCCAGGTCCACATACTGCATAAAGATCGTACACTGCCTGATGCCTATGTACATCTTGTTCCAGACATTGAACTCGGCCACATCGCCTGAGGCGGCGGAACTGTAGTCGCCGCTGCGCAGTTTGTTGAAGGGACCGTAGCCCAGGAAGCCGAAGAGTCCTTCGTCAGAGCGCGGAATAACGTAACCTGTGCCGTTGTGAGTGTCCTCGTCGTGGGGAAGATATGAATAGAGGTGGGTCAGGTATCTTTCCGTAGTGTTCTTTTTGGAGAATATCTCCGGAAGGGTCGGCTGATCCTGGAAGTCTATGTCGAAGAAGCTGTCGCAAGAGCTCAGTGTAAGCAGTGCGGCGAAGATTGCCAAAATATATCTCTTTTTCATATCGTCATCAGAAGTTAAGGTTGATACCGAGGCTGTAGGACTTGATGTTGGGGTAGGCGCTGCCGTTTGCGGTGGCGAGCTCCGGATCCCACAGCTTGAACTTGGAGATTGTCAGAAGATTCACACCCTGGATGTAGACACGGGTGGTGGAGAGACCTATCTTCCCGGAAATGCTCTTGGGAAGGGTGTAGCCGAGTTCAGCGTTCTTGAGGCGCAGGAAACTCATATCCCTCTGCCAGTAGGTGCTGGCCTGCTGGTTGTTGGTCACGTTTTCGAGCGAGAGTCTCGGATAAGGAGCGTTGACATCCGGATTCTCCTGAGTCCAGCGGTTGCGGGCCACGTCGGCGAAGATCTGTCCTTCGTACTTGATGTCCGCGGTGGCGCCGAAGAGGTTGTTGCCGTTGATGATCCTGGTCACGTGCGCGACTCCGCTGAAGAATACGGATGCGTCGAAACCCTTCCATCCGAGGCTGATTCCGAAACCGTAGTTGATTTCAGGGATGGTGGTGTAGCCTATGGCAACCTTGTCGTAGACATCCACCACGCCGTCGTTGTTGATGTCGCGGTACTTGATGTCGCCGGGATGCACGGTGCCGAACTTCTGGGTGGGCCAGTTGGCGATTTCTTCTTCGCTCTCGAAGAGGCCTTCCGCGATCAGACCGCGCTGCTGGCCGTAGGCGAAGCCTGCCTGGCTCTGATAGGGCCAAACAGGTGTGGGCTGGTCGTCGTAGAGTATCTTGTTGCGGTTGAACGAGTAGTTGCCCCTCGCGGACACGAAGAGTCCGCCGGAGAACACGTGCTCGTACTCAAGGGTCATATCGTAGCCCTGGTTCTTCATCTTGCCGATGTTTACCCACTGCTGTACGTTGAAACCTACTGCGCTGGGGGTAGACTGCCTCTGCACGAAGATGCCGTCTCGCTTGTCATAGAAGTAGTCGAACACGAAGCGGAGGTCCTTGAAGAGGGTGAGTTCGAAGCCCGCGTTGGACTTGGTGGCCTCTTCCCACG
Source organism: Bacteroidales bacterium (assembly GCA_017615435.1). The sequence goes on along the minus strand of JAGAAF010000003.1, from coordinate 77,664 downwards.
ACACTGCGGGGTTGCCGTCGCGGCCGGTGGTGATTCCTCCCTTGCTGGAAGGAGTCAGGCCGAACAGGGCCCCGGCTGCGGAGGTGTTGATGGTGCTGTTGTAGGCGAAACGGGCGTTGCCGCCGATCTCGTCGTTGCCCACCTTGCCGTAGGACGCCTTGAACTTCAGCATAGTGATGACGTTCTTCAGGTCGTCCCACCACGGCTCGTTGCTGATCATATAACCGAGTGCATAGGAGGGGAAGAAGCCCAGACGGTGACCCGGAGCGAAGTTCTCCGATCCGTTGTAACCGAAGTTGAACTCGGCGAAGTAGCGGTCGGCATAGGAGTAAGTGGCGCGTCCTGCCACACCCATAGTCTTGTAGGGGAATGCGCCGATGTAATCCGTTCCGGGAACGTTCCAGGTGCGGTTTCTCATACTGAAGAGGAACATTCCGCTGACCCTGTGCTGGGCGAAGGAGCGCTCGTAGTTAAGCGCGGCTTCCAAGTTCATCTTGTTCCAGCCGTCGTTGGAACTGGACAGGGTCATATAGTTGTTGCCGCCGCTTATGGATTCATAGATGAGGTTGCCGTCTTCATCGCGGCCCGTAGCCCTTGAATAGGCGGGGGAGATGTTGCGGTAGACGACAGTTTTGTTCTGTGCGTCCCAGCTGAACTTGATGTCCGCCTTAAGGCCTTCCGTGATTATATCGGAGAAGTCCTGGGTCAGCGAGAGGGTCGCTTGGGCCACATTGTTCTTGATGGTGCGGTAGCCGAGGCTGTTCAGCATATTCCACGGGTTGTAGCCCTGGTCCGGGAGGGTGAGAGTTCCGTCGTTGTAGACGGTGACGATGCCCACCGGAGAGGCGGCGAGAGTCCTCTGATAGATAAGGTTTCTGTCCTCCCTCGGGGAGTTGGTGTCAGTGAACTGGTTCGAGAGGCTCAGGCTGATGGTGGTGGACTTGCTGATGTCGATGTCCACGTTCGAGCGGAAGCTGAACTTGTTGAAGCTCATACCGGCATCGTAGCGGTCCTGGTTGGTGTTGAAGATACCGTCCTCGAAATAATAGTTTCCGCCCACATAGTAACGGAGGGTCTTGGTTCCTCCGGTCACGCTGAGGTTGGCCCTGCTGCTGGTGCTATGCTCCTTGAAGATGGTGTGGATCCAGTCCACGGTGGGGTAGAGTTCCCAGTCCGCGCCGCTCAGGTACATCTGCCTGTCGTAGGGGCTTATAGGAGCTTCGGAGCCGGTGGACGTGTAAAGGCTGTTGTAGTAGTCTATCCACTCCTCGGCACTCGCCAGTTCGGGCAGTTTGGTCGGGGAGACCACGCCGGTTTCGGCCTTGAAGTTGATCTTGGGCTTGGACTCGGAGCCGCGCTTGGTGGTGATGAGGACCACGCCGTTTGCTCCGCGCACACCGTAGAGTGCGGTTGCAGTTGCGTCCTTGAGGATGCTGAAGGATGCGATGTCTTCAGAATCCACAAGGTCCATATCCCTTTCCACACCGTCCACGAGCACGAGAGGCTTTTTGTTGGCATTGTCGCCGAAGGTGTTCATACCGCGGATCCAGAAATCAGCGCCCGCGCCAGGCTCACCCGTGCTCTGCACGACCACGATACCGGCAAGTTTACCGGCAAGGGTGGACGACAGTTGGCCTACGGGGACCTTCAGCTGTTCCATATCGATGGAGGAGATGGAGCCGATGACGGAAGCTTTGCGCTGGGTGCCGTAGGCGACCTTGACCACCTCTTCAAGCATATTCTCCTGGGGTACGAGCTTGACCAGGATGTCCTTGGCGGTGCCCACCTTGACTTCTTCGTCTTCGTAGCCAAGGAAGCTCACGACCAGTACGTCGCCCGGCTTCACCTTGTTAAGGATGAAGCGTCCGACGACATCGGTCATCGAGCCTCGGGTTTCTCCCTTCACGGTGACCATCGCACCGGGAAGGGGGAGGTCCGTTTCGTCCACAACGGTACCGGTGATGTCAAAACTCTGTGCGTAGGCGGCGCCCGGGAACAGCGTTCCCAGCAGCGTCAGGCCCAAAAGCAGGACGAGAGTCTTTCTAATCAGATTTCTCATATATCGGTTATTGGTTTGTCTCAAATAATGTTTCTATGCCTTTGAACACGGCCTTTTCCGGCGCACGGGCTATTCTGATTTCATAGCCCAGATGACTCCGCAGTCCGTCTTCCATCAGGTCTAACGACTGGGATATCTGGCCGCCGAAAAGGAGGGTGTCCACCTGGTTTTCGTGCAGCAGGCCCTTGATGGCCGCTCCCAGGGTCGCTCCCATCCTTTCGTAGGCTTCGAAGGCCATACGGTCGCCGTGGAACGCCTGTTCGGCGATATCACGTGCGGTGAGGGTGCTGTCACCTCCGAGCTCCGCGTAGATCGCCCGCAGCCCACGGCCACTGACCTTTTCTTCAAGTATCCCGCCCTCCCACGGGAGGTTCCATATGACGTCCGCGGGGGAGAGGGTAGGACCGTATCTGACCACGCCCCTTCGGGCTATGGCGAAGCCCAGGCCGGTGCCGAGCGTGACCAGCGCGGTGTTGCTGTCGCTCCGGACGCCACGTATCGCTCCCTCGAGCACTGCGCACACGTCGTGGATGAAGCGCACGTCAGCCGTTTCGGGCAGCCCGGCAAGCTCACGGAAGCTCTCGCCCTTGACCGCCGCGAACTTGTGGTCCGCGCGGAATATGCCGTTCCGATAGTCGAACGGCCCCGGAATCGCGATGCCGATATGCTCTTCACAATCCTTCAGCGCTTCGCGAAGGGCGGCGGCAATCGCTTCCTTTGGACCGGCGCTTGGGATGGGGATCTGGCGGCCGTCGGCGCATTTGATAAATGTCCCTCCTATGTCAAGCAGGGTCGTTCTCATATCCGTCGCGCAGGCAGGTTTTGTGGACGCGGATGGGTTCCTTGCCCAGATTTTCGATTACATACTTGCCCATAGAGGCCGGTACGCAGGCTATCTCCATAAAGTCGAGATCGAAGAAGTGCTCCGGATGCTCGACGCTGCGGATACGGATGCGGTCGCCGTCCACGAGGGTAAGGACGTGGAACTTCTCGCCCTTGGTGTCCTGCTCGCACTGCTTCTCGAATTCGAGGCGACGGAGCGAAATGTACATTTGCGGGTTCTCGCCGAGGATGTATTCCTGCCAGCCTTCGCCCTGCTTGTCAAGACGGGGTTGCTGGACTATGTATTCGGGGCTCTTCGGGTCGTGGATCACGCTGTAGCGGCGGTCCTGGCGGACGTTGAGCTCGCCCAGACGGGTGTGGATGGGGCGCTGCTTGCCATCGAAATCCAGACGGAGGTAGTCATACATCTTGTATGTGTACGAGCCTATAGTGAGGGAGCCTATCTCAAGGATGACCTGGTTGCGGCCGCTGGAGTGGATGGTGCCGGCGGGCAGCATAACCTGCAGGCCCGGCTTGCTCTCCTCGTAGCTGACGTACTTCATATAGTCGCAGGGCTTGTGCTCCGTGTCCGCCGCTTCAATCTCCTTGAAGAAGGCGGGGATGTCCGCGTCGTCGCGGAAACCGATGAAGGTCTTGGCTTCGTGGCCGGTGATGACGACGTAGTAGCTTTCGTCCTGACGGCCGAATTCGTTGTAGTTCTCGACGTTGTAGGGGCCTCCCGAGTGGCACTGGATGCTCATATTGCCCGTCGAATGGTAGGAGTCGTCCCAGTTGAAACGGATAGGGAAGTAGCCCTTGTACTTGCGGACGCACTTTTCGCCCATCAGTCTGATACCCTCCTTATGCACGAACGAGCAGTAGTTGATATCAAGCAACTCTTCGCCGGCCTGGATCTGGACGCTCACCTCCATCGGGATGAAGTCGAAAACCCACGCCGCGTTGCGCATTTTCTCGGGAAGATTGCGGAGTTTCTTCATATAAGAACCACCCCAGACTCCTTCCAGATAGCAGGGCTTTGCCCTGAAGGGATACTTTACCAACTGCGCGCAAATGTCTGCAAATGAGGCAAATGGCATCATCTGAAGCTTTGCGCGATCGTTGTCGAGGACGTACCAGTCTATCGCGTTTTCGGCGAACAGGCGCTTGCGGAGCTGCACTGCGTTTTCGAAGTCGCAGTAGTAGCAGCGGCGTATGGTGCGGTTGATTATTCCGGTGTGCTCCTTGCCGAGGTTGGCGTACTCGCCGGCGCGGATTCGGAGCATAGTGTTCATAGGGGTGACGTCGAACCATAGCTTCAGGTCGTAAAGCGCCCTGAGGCTGTCGCGAAGGCAGCCGTAGCCGTAGACCGCGACCAGCCTGCCCGGCGCTTTCCTGGGCGGAAGGTCCTTAATGAAAGCCGCCTCTTTCGCCGGGTCGGTCAGACCTTCGTAGCCGCCGTGGTAGACCTTGCCGTAGAGAAGGGTGGGATCGACCTTGGTGTCCCAGATCAGCATAGGATCGATGACAGCGTCAATCTCAGGACCGCTCTTGAAGGTCTGCGCTGCGTCCACGCTCTCGAACTGGAGGCCCAGTAAATCGCACTCGCGGGCCATCAGGCTGATGAACAGGTCCCATTTGGCGGTCGTGTAACCGTCCAAGGCCACTATCGCACCTTCCTTCTTCACCCGGTCGGCAATTCCTTTCACGAACTGCTTCACCACGTTCGGCGTGCCGCCCGCGATGATGGATTCGATGGTCTTTTTGCTGAGTTCCGGCCTGTTCACGGCCTTGAGGTCGTGGAAAGGGAACGGATTATACATAAAGCTCATAGCTACCTAATATCGTAATATTCAAAATTCATTATTTCTGCGAGGGCCTGGAGTTGGGGACGCCAGTCGCCGTCGACTATTGCGTAGTGCTGGGTGACGCCTATCTTCAGGACCCTTTCGAAGAGTTCCTTGACGGGAACTTCGGGCTTGAAGATGGTGTGCGAGTAGGTCGCGAGCAGGTGCTTCTTGTCGGTCTGAGGGGTGTCTTTCTCGGAAAGGCTCTCGGCCATAAAGGTGACTAGCTTGTACTTGCCGTCCTCTTCGTAGAGGCCGCAGACCGTCTTCATTCCGGGGCTGATGCGGTACCAGGCGAACGGGGCTCCAGCATACTTCCAGGAGGTTTTGGCGAAGCGAACGTCGCGGGAAATCACCACGTTCTGCTGCCAGGCTGGGTCGTTGTGGTCGTTGGGACCTGCGTGGCCGCCTGCGAAGGTGCCGAAGTCATCCTCGATGTGGAAGGGCTCGATGAAGTTCACGTTCTTGCCGCTGAGGAGCTTCAGGATGTAGGTGGCGAGGCCGGCGCCTATGTCGGCTTCGGGCACGAGCACGCTGACGTTCTCGTTGAACCACTGCGGGTAGAAGCCGGCACGGCAGCCGGCCGTCCTGAAGGTGGCCAGGTCGATGTCGTTGTAGACGTAGCAGTCGATGCCGTTCTTCTCGGCCATTTTCTTGATAGCCAGAGTGGCCTTGAGGCAGCCTATCAGCTTGTCCCATTCCACATCCGGCATCATCTTGTATTTAGAGGTCAGTTCCTTGGCGTAGGCATTCACCTCTTCGTCGGTAAGGTTCTCGATCTCGAGGCCGTAGTCGGAATAGGGGAGATAGCGTATTTCCGGCCCTATCTTGGTGAAGAGGTCGTAATTGTCGAAATACGTGCTCCACATAGCCTCGTTCATATTGGCCATAAGGCCCACGGTGCTGCTCCGGAGGATGCTGCGGGTGCGGGCTGCCTGCGAGAAGATGCGGACCTGTTCGGTGATCTCCTCGCGGGTGCCGAGGACCGTGCGGACATTCTTGCGGGGGACGCGCTTGATGCTGCCGGAGCCTTCCAGCGAGCCTACAAGGGTGCCGGCGCAGAGATAATCCACGAAGTCATCCTCGTCCAGGGTGGTCTCGAAGGTCATTCTGGGCTTTGCCACATTGCAGAAGATGATGGGCATCTCCGGGCAGTCGCGCAAGAAATGCAGCCAGGCGAAATCTTCGCTCCAGGAAAGGAATTCGGCATAGACGAAGTCCACTTTCTGGTCGAAGAACATTTTGAGCGCCTTCTCGGCGTCTTCACGCTCGTAGACTATGCCGGGGTCGACCAGGTCCATAAAATCCATCGTGGCCTTGATCTCCTTCACGACTTTGTCCTTGCGCTCGCCGTAGGTGCCGCGTTTCGGACCGCTCAGGTTCTTGAAACGCGGGGAGGCAATCAGGAGCAGCCCAGCCCGGGCCCTCCGGCTCTTGTCGGTTTTAGTCATTGTTTTGTATTTTGATTTTTGCGTTGTCTTTGTTGTAGTGCTTCCAGCTTACCCATAGGCAGGCAAGGCCGCACAGTAGCCAGATGACTCCCAGGATGGGGAAGGTGGCATTGAGGCTGCCCGTGGCCTGCTTGATGAGCGCGAGCACATAAGGGGCGGTCGCGCCCACGGCAAAACCGGTCATAATCATCGCGCTGGAGCAACTGGCGTGCAGGTGCTCGGGTGTGACGTCGTAGAGTGCGGCGTAAATATTAGCGTCGAAGAAGGCGCGGAAGAAGCCCCAGCCCGCGAAGCAGAGGTAGAGCAGCCATACGCTTGACGCGCTGCCCATAAACGGCAGGAAGGCCGCTCCCAGAATCAGGCCGACTCCCTGGATGACCATACGCTTGCGAGGGTCTTTGGCGGCCCATTTGTCCGACAGGGTACCGGCGAGCAGCACGCCTGCGAACGCAGCTACATAGGTCCACAGCATAGAATTAAGGCCTGCCTGGGCTCCCGTCTGACCGAAGTTCTCCTGCAGGAAAGTCGGGACCCAGGTCATATACCCGGTGATCACGAATATGAACCCGCAGAAGCCGATTGTCACCATCAGCGCCGTAGGAGTGGTGAACACCGTCTTGAATCCATCCCAAATACTTACCTTAGCCGGCATCTGCTTCCCAACGCTTCCGGTCAAATTATTTTTCGAGTCGCTGCTCGAAAAACCAATTTGCCCGTCCGCTCTTCCTTCGTCACCTCCCGCGCGCAGATGCCTCTCTTCCTGAGGGGCGTCTTTGAGACGGAAGGCCATTACCGCGGCCCAGATGACTCCGGCGCCGCCGAAGATGTAGAAGGCGTACTGCCAGCCGAGGTGGTCTCCGATATAGCCGGCGAGCCATCCGGCCAGGATTACCCCCACATAGTAGGAGGTCTGGTGTATACTCATCGCCCGGGCACGCGTATCCGTGTGATACTGACCGAGCAGGGAGTAGTTGGCCGGTCCGAAGAAGGCCTCGCCGCCGCCCGTAGCTATACTTCGGGTGAGTATCAGCAGGAAAACTCCGTTCGCGAGTCCCGTGAACATAGTGGCGACGCTCCAGAACAGGATGCTCAGGGTCGTGACCCACTTTCTGGAGAACTTGTCCCCGACCCAGCCTCCGACTGGCACCATAGCCGCGTAGAAGAGGTTGAAGAATACTGCGATAAGGCTGACAGAGGTGTCTGTGAGCGACAAACTGTCCCTGATCTGGGGCAGCACTGAATTGAAGACCTGGCGGTCTCCCTGGTTTAGCAGATAGGCTACCCAGAGGAGCGCAAGTACTTCCCATTTATACCACTTCGGAGATGGTTTCATCTGTAAGTGTGTTGAACTGTGGTCTACTTTGGTGCAAATATAGTAATATATGTGTATAAAGCAAGAATCTTTTTATATTTGTATGTGCACAATTTATCCACAAAAAATCTAAGCCTTTCCCTTCATCTCCCTGAAGACGGCTTTTATCAGGGGACACGCTTCGACCGAAGCGGTGTTTTCGATTCCTTATTGTTTGATGGTCAGGAACTTGCGGGAAGGTGGTTCGAACGTTACGACCCCTTTGCGCACGACGCCGTATGCGGCCCCGCCGAAGAATTCACCGTGCTGCCCGGACCCGAGCCTGGACTGCTTCTTAAGATAGGCGTCGGCCTGCTTCGGGGCGACGGTGCGCCGTACGACCGTTTCAAACTCTATGAAATCGCCGATGCGGGGAAGTGGAGTGTGGAAGCGACCGCCGACGCCGTACGTTTCCGTCACGTTATCGACGGCGAGTACGATTACCTGAAAGAGATTGCCCTGACAGGGGAGTCCTCCTTCGAGATCCGCCATACCCTCGAGGCTTTCAGGCCCATAGAGACCGAGGTCTACAACCATAATTTCTTCACTATGGGCAAGGAACTGGTAGGGGAGTCGAGGTGCATCGAACTGCCCTTCGCGCCGGTCGGCCCTGGCGGAATGACCTACGCCGTGAGGATCAGCGACGGACCGCTCGAAGTCTGCATAAGCGCTGACGTGCCGGTTGTCCGAACCCTTCTTTGGGCCAACCAGCGGGTTGCCTGCCCGGAACCCTACAACAAAGTGAAAGCATATCCCGGAAAGCCTTTCACCTGGACTTTGAAATATAAATTCGATAGATAATGAAAAGATTGTTTGTACTCGCGGCGACCGCAATCGCATTTGCGGCTTGCTGCCCGAAGAACTCGACTCCCGTGTACCTGGACCCGTCCAAACCCCTTGAAGCGCGCGTAAGCGATGCGCTCAGCCGTATGACTATGGAGGAAAAGGTGGCGATGACGCACGCGCAGTCGAAGTTCTCGAGCGCGGGCGTTCCGCGTCTCGGCATTCCCGAACTCTGGCACACCGACGGCCCTCACGGCATACGCCCCGAGGTGCTCTGGGACGAGTGGGACCAGGCGGGATGGACCAATGATTCCTGCACGGCCTTCCCGGCCCTCATCAACCTCGCCGCCACCTGGGATCGCGATCTTTCGAGGCTCTATGGCGACTGCATAGGCCAGGAAGCGCGCTACCGTGAGAAGGACATCCTGCTCGGCCCGGGCATCAATATGGGACGCACTCCGCTCAACGGCCGTACGTTCGAGTATATGGGCGAAGACCCGTATCTCGTCGGCCAGCTGGTGGTGCCTTACGTCCAGGGCGTCCAGAGCAACGGTGTGGCCGCGTGCGTGAAGCACTTCGCCGTGAACAACCAGGAGACGCGCCGCACCGCCACCAATTCAGTGGTGGACGACCGCACCCTCTACGAAATCTATCTTCCCGCGTTCAAGGCGGCCGTAGTGGACGGTGGCGCCTGGGCGATTATGGGTTCCTACAATCTCTGGAACGGCCAGTTCAACTGCCACAACAAACGTCTGCTTTGCGATATCCTCAAAGGGGAGTGGGGTTTCGACGGGGTGGTCGTGAGCGACTGGGGCGGATGCCGCGACGATGATGAGGCCGTCACCAACGGCCTGGATATCGAGATGGGCACCTGGACCAACGGCCTCACGGGCGCGGCATCCGATTCGTATTCGCATTACCATCTGGCACGCCCGTATCTTGAGCGTCTGCGCGACGGCCGCGCAAGCATCGAGGGTCTCGACGACAAGGCCTCCCGCATACTTCGCACCATTTTCCGCACCTCGATGGGTCCCGAGCAGCATTTCGGCAGTTTCACTTCGCCCGAGCATTTCGCCGCCGCCCGTAAGATTGCAGCCGAGGGCATCGTGCTGCTCCAGAACGACGGAACCCTGCCTCTGAATGTACCTGAAGGCGGAAAAATCCTCGTGGTGGGGGAGAATGCCTACAAGATGATGGTAGTGGGCGGAGGTTCTTCGAACTTGAAGACGAAGTACGAAATAATCCCTCTGGATGCCCTCAGGGAGGCTTTTGCCGGCAAGGCGGAGGTCGTCTGGGAGCGTGGTTATGTGGGTGATGTCACCACCGATTACAACAAGGTTATCACCGGTCAGGACCTCAGCGAAAAGCGCAGCGCGGCGCAACTCAAGGCTGACGCGCTGGCTGCGGGGAAGGACGCGGATGTGATAATCTTCATCGGTGGACTGAACAAGAGCAACTTCCAGGACAACGAAGGCACAGACCGGGCAGACATAGTGCTTCCTTACGGCCAGAACGAGCTTATAGAGGCCCTTGCAGGGCTTGAGCGCCCTATGGTGGTCGTCAATATCTCCGGTTCGCCAGTTGCTATGCCGTGGGCTTCCAAGGTTGGAGCAATCGTGCAGGGCTGGTACGGCGGGTCTGAGAGCGGACACGCCCTGGCAGACGTGCTTACAGGCGCGGTCAATCCTTCCGGAAAACTTCCGTTCACAATGCCTAAGTCGCTGATTGACGGGCCGTTAAAGACTGTTCGCCAATATCCGGGAGTGCGCGAAGAAGGCAAGGAATGGTGGCAGGAATACTACGACGAAGGAGTGTTTATCGGCTACCGTTGGTATGACACTCAGAACATAACCGTGGACTTCGCATTCGGACACGGACTGAGCTACACTAGCTTCGAAATCGGCAATGCGAGCGTGAAACGCAGCGGATCCGGCTGGAAAGTCAGCGCAACCGTAAAGAACACGGGCAAGCTCGCCGGAGCCGAAGTCGTCCAGCTTTATGTCAGCGACACCGAAGCATCCGTGGCCCGTCCGGCGAAAGAACTCAAGGGATTCGAGAAAATCTACCTGAATCCGGGCGAGAGCAAAAAAGTGAGTTTCACCATTAATAAGGAAGCGCTCAGTTTCTTTGACGCAGACAAACACGAATGGGTCGCGGAACCGGGCGAGTTCCACGCGCTGATCGGCACATCGTCGGCTGATATACGGGCAGATTTGCCTTTCACACTCAAATAAGCGCTCTTGTTACACAATTTATATTATGTTAACTTGCATATGAATTAATACTAACCTGCGGTCTTCCCCGCAGGTTAACTGTAACTTATTTGAGCGAAACGCGAAAATACCAAACTGTAGGTATGGATATCTCCTCCAGCCACCCGAACTTTGCACTGTGAAACAAAAACTCAACAGATTATGAAAAAGACATACAATATCGAAGTCGACTGCGCAAACTGCGCTCTCCTGATGGAAAACGCCGCCAAAAAGACCGAAGGCGTCGAAAACGCGGTCGTGAACTTTATGACCCAGAAAATGATCGTCGACTTCCCTGACGGCGCCGACGACAAAACAATTATGAACAACGTACTCCGCGCCTGCAAAAAAGTCGAACCCGACTGTGAAATAGAATTATAAATCGGTACATACCGATTTAAATTATATGGTATGAAATTAACTAAAAAACAGCAGAAAATGCTGATCAGGATAGTTCTGACGGCGGTTTTTACCGCTGCCTTGAGCTTTATTCCCATCAGCAATTTCTACCTGAAACTCGCCTGCTATCTGGGCGTTTACATACTGATCGGCTACGATATTCTGCGTAAAGCCGGCCTCGGAATCATCAATGGAAGGCCCTCAGATGAGAATTTTCTGATGACTGTGGCCACCGCAGGAGCCTTTGCACTGGCGATTTGGGAGAAAAGCGGCGACTATAACGAAGCCATCGCCGTGATGCTCTTCTACCAGATAGGCGAATTCTTCCAGAACTACGCCGTGGGCAAGAGCCGCAAGAGCATATCCGCCCTGATGGACATACGCCCGGACTACGCTAATGTGGAGACAGGCGGGACCCTGCACTGGGTCGATCCCAACGAGGTCGAAGTCGGCTCTATCATAATAGTCCAGCCGGGCGAAAAAGTGCCTCTGGACGGCATCGTGGAAAAGGGTAACTCCACCCTTAACACTTCTGCGCTTACGGGCGAGAGCCTTCCCCGCGACGTCGGCCCCGGCGATGAGATTATCAGCGGCTGCATCAACCTAGTGGGAGTTTTGAGAGTCCGCACCACCAAGCCTTTCGGCGAGTCGACTGTCACCAAGGTCCTCGAGTTGGTGGAGAATTCAACCTCGCATAAATCCCAGTCAGAAGCATTTATATCGCGTTTCGCGCGCATTTACACGCCTGCGGTGTGCTTCAGTGCCCTGGCCCTTGCAATCCTTCCTCCCCTGTTCTCCCTTATTACCGGCGCTGACGGCGGTCCGGAGTGGAGAACGTGGATCTACCGCGCCCTTACCTTCCTGGTGATCAGCTGCCCGTGCGCACTGGTTATCAGCATCCCCCTGAGTTTCTTTGCCGCCATAGGCGGTGCCGGCCGCAGAGGCATCCTGGTCAAGGGTTCGAACTACCTGGAGGCGCTCTCGAAGGTCAAAACCTTTGTCTTCGACAAGACCGGAACCCTTACCAAGGGCGTTTTCGAGGTTACTGCAGTGCATCACTCCCCTATTGACGAAGCCCGTCTGATCGAGCTCGCCGCCCACGCCGAATGCGCCTCGTCCCACCCCATAAGCCGCAGTATCCAAACGGCCTACGGAAAACCTGTTGACCGCACAAAAGTCACTGATATTCAGGAAGTTGCCGGAGAAGGTGTGCTGGCGGTCGTGGACGGAATCAAGGTGGCCGCAGGAAACGAGAAGCTTATGCGCAGTGTCGGAGTGGAACCTCTTCCCTGCCATTGCACAGGAACCCTCGTGCACATCTCCCTCGACGGAGAGTACGCCGGACATATACTCATTGCCGATGTCGTTAAGCCTACCTCTCGTAAGGCAATAGATCTGCTCCGCAAGGCCGGAATCACCCGCACGGTTATGCTCACGGGCGATTCGCCCAAGGTGGCGGGCCACGTGGCCGTGGAACTGGGAGTGGACCGCGTGTGCAGCGGGCTCCTCCCTGCCGACAAGGTCGACAAAGTCGAAGAGCTGATGGCCGACGATGTGCCCGGAAAGGTCGCGTTCGTGGGAGACGGAATCAACGACGCTCCCGTCCTCACCCGCGCCGATGTGGGTGTCGCGATGGGCGCTATGGGCTCTGATGCCGCCATCGAAGCGGCAGACGTGGTCCTTATGGACGATGACCCTATGGGCATAGTGACGGCCGTCAAAATCAGCCGCAAGTGCCTGCGTATCGTCCGTCAGAACATAGTCTTCGCCCTCGGAATCAAGGCCGCCTGCCTCGTGCTCGGCGCCCTTGGACTCGCCGGAATGTGGGCAGCCGTCTTCGCCGACGTCGGCGTTATGGTCCTCGCCGTCCTCAATTCTATGCGCAGTATGTCAATAAAATGACGTATATTAGCGCGTTGAATTAAACGGACTGAACGATGCTCGAAAAATTGTTGCAGATTGAGGGTTTGATCCAGTCGAATCCCGACTCTACTCTCACAGCCTGGAAAGAGGCTCAGCACGCGCTGGTAACCAACTTCAAGGAAGATCCCAATACCGCTCTGCAGGGTCTGGGACACGACGCCCTTACCCTTGTGCTCAAGGTCATTGCCGCTATTGTAATATACATAGTGGGTGCGTGGCTGATCAAGAAGATCAAGACCATTATGCACAACGGGATGACCAAGCGCAAGACGGACAAGGCCATCGTGACCTTTACGACGTCTCTCGTGAGCATCACCCTTACCGTGCTGCTCATCGTGGTGGTGATAGGCACTCTGGGCATCAACACCACTTCCCTCGCGGCCGTCCTTGCCGCAGGAGGTATGGCGATAGGTCTTGCCCTGAGCGGCACCGTGCAGAATTTTGCGGGCGGCATAATGCTGATCATCTTCAAGCCTTTCAAGGCCGGCGACCTCATCGAGGCCCAGGGTTTCCTTGGAACCGTGTCTGAAGTCAATATAGTTTCCACCAAGCTCCGCACTCCGGACAACAGGGTGATCATCCTTCCCAACGGCGCCTTGAGTTCGGGCACGATCAATAACTACTCTCCCAAGGCTTACCGCCGTCTGGATATCGATCTTCCCTTCCAGCACGGAACTGATGTAGAGAAACTGATGGCGACCCTTAAAGCGTTGATAGCCAAGGAATCAAGAGTTATCACAGAACCGGTGGAAGAGGCCAATGCCCCCTTCTTCACGGTGTGCGATATAGACAAAGACGCTGTCACGGTCAGGACCCGAGTCTGGTGCAAGAACGAAGACTATTGGCCGCTGTATTTCGGCCTTCGTACTTACCTTTACACTGCGCTCGGAGAAGCCGGCTTCAAGTTCGCTGCAACCCGTGTGGAAGTGAAACAGTCGTAATCTTCCCGCAGGGATGGCAAGAGGGCGCAAAACCACTATCATACTCGAGGGCATCACCATCGAAGCGGTGGCTGCCGAGGGCAAGGCATTGGCACACGCCAAGTTGCCTACGGAGCCCGAGGAAGCTACTCCAAGGGTGCTGTTCGTACCCTTCGCGGTGCCCGGAGATGTGGTGGATGTGATGGTAACCAAACGCAAGAAGTCCTTTATGGAAGGACGTATAGTGCGCCTGGTCAAGCCCTCTCCCCGTCGTCTCGAGCCCTTCTGCAGCCATTTCGGTACCTGCGGGGGCTGCAAATGGCAGATACTCCCCTACGACCTGCAGCTCGAAGCCAAGCGACAGCAGGTCTATGACCAGCTGGTCCGCATCGGTCATCTGGACGTTCCTGAGATAAGGCCGACAATAGGCTCGGAGAAAATCAGGGAGTACCGCAACAAACTCGAGTTCACCGCCTCCGACAGGAGATGGGTTTTCGCCGACGAAGATCCCGAAAAACTGAGCGAAGAAGAGCGGGTCGGACTGGGTTTCCACGTGGGGAAATTCTTCGACAAGGTTCTCGATATCCAACACTGTTATTTACAGAGAGAACCGTCCAATCAGATAAGGCTTTTCATTAAAAAATACGCCCTTGAACACGGCATTTCCTTCTTTAATTTGAGGGAAAAAACGGGTATTCTACGTAACATATTTGTTAGGACGGCTGAAAATCAGCAAGTTATGCTGATAGTTTGTTTTGGTCGCGACTTCCCCGAAAGGGAGGCTTTTCTTGACGCAATAGCTGCAGAATTCCCTGAGATCAGCTCGCTTTACTACCTTATAAATGCGAAAGTTAACGACTCGGTCGCCGATCAGGAGTGCATTCTTTACAAAGGCGACGAGGCGATTTACGAATCGATGGAAGGCCTGAACTTCAAGATCGGCCCGAAGTCGTTCTATCAGACCAATACGGAGCAGGCATACGCGCTCTATAAGGTCGCCCGCGAGTTCGCAGGCCTGACCGGCAGCGAGGTAGTCTACGATCTGTACACCGGCACGGGCACCATCGCCCAGTTCGTCAGCGCCAAGGCCTCGAAGGTGATAGGCATAGAATATGTGCCCGAAGCGATCGATGACGCACGTGAGAACGCCCGCAGAAACGGCATCACAAACTGCGACTTCTACGCCGGCGATATGAAGGACATCCTCACGGACGGCTTCATCGAGGAGCACGGCCGCCCGGACGTCATCATTCTCGATCCTCCACGTGCGGGTATACATCCCGACGTGGGCAAGGTTATACTTAACGCAGCTCCCAGGCGCATAGTTTACGTCAGCTGCAACCCCGCCTCCCAGGCTCGCGACCTGGCGGCGCTTTCAGTGAAATACAAGGTCACGGCAGTGCAACCTGTCGATATGTTTCCTCACACGCAACACGTCGAGAATGTCTGCCAGCTCGAACTGCTATGATAATCGACATTCTTCTGCTTCTTATAGGCCTTGGCCTCGTGGTATACGGCTCAGACATATTGGTGGACGGTTCGTCTGCCATAGCCCGTAAATCGGGCGTGAGCGAATTCGTGATCGGCCTCACGATAGTGGGCTTCGGCACATCTATGCCGGAGATGGTCGTGAGCCTCACGGGCGCAATCGAGGGCTCGGCGGATATCTCCATAGGAAACATCGTCGGCTCGAATACCCTGAACGCACTACTGGTGCTCGGATCGGCTGCCATCATCACCCCGATAGCCGTGAACAGGCTCAACCTGACGCGCGACATCCCTATGTTCTTCGGCATCACGCTGTTCTTTGTGCTGCTGGCCTCGAAGGGCTATCTTAATTGGATCGACGGTCTTTTGATGCTGACTGTATTCACCGCTTATATCGTGATGTGCTTCAAAAGCGGAAAGGTGGACATTGAAGAGGCACCGAAGAAGGATATAAGCCTGACTCTGGCCATCGTTATGGTGATCGGAGGCCTTGCAGGCCTGATTTTCGGCGGCAGGCTTTTCGTGGACCATTCCGTGAACTTTGCAAGGGAGGTCGGAGTCAGCGAGAAGTTTATCGCAATCACCCTGCTGGCAGGCGGCACAAGTATGCCTGAACTGGTTACCACGATCGTGGCTGCCGCAAAGAAGAAAGGCCAGCTTGCGCTGGGAACCATAATCGGCAGCAACATCTTCAATATCCTCCTTGTTCTGGGTGTGGCTTCCCTGCTGACCCGTCTGGGCACGGGAAACATAATCTGGGTGGACTTTGCCGCCCTTCTTGGAAGCACGGTCCTTCTGACTCTGTTCGCTTATATAGGCAAGACTGCCAGGATCAACCGACTGGAAGGTGCACTGATGGCCCTGAGCTACTTCGCATATATAGGCTGGCTTATCTATACCATCTAGAAATAGAGGGCCAATCCCAAATCGATAGAGATGTACTTCGCACGGGAGTAAACCGTCCTGTCGCGAGGAATCTGACCGTCCACCGGATCCACCGGCAGAGGGCTGCAAGTGGTCAGATTGGCCTTCAGGAAGCCGTCCAGGCTCACCTTCATCCCCATATTGCGGCGTAGTCCCATTCCTGCGGAAAGCAGGTTTATCTTATCTTCCAGACTCCAGTGGTACAGGGCGAATCCCCCGCCGCCAAGGAAGAACAGTCCGTGCTGGTCATAACCCCACGGGAAGATGGAGAACTGCAGTTCTGCGGGCATAATACGGTAGTCTTTCGCCACTCCTCTGTAACCAGCCTTGAGCGTGAACGCGAAGTAATTGAGAAACTCGAGTCCAAGGTCGGCCGACACGAATGCGTTTGTGTAATAATCGGCAGTCAGGGGCTGGGAATCGGAGATACGGCTGCCGAATGAGTTGTAGATGGTGTATTCGTAACCGGTTGCGACCTTGGCGTTGTAACCCCACTGAAGACCGTATCTGAGGCGCGGGCTTTCAGCCTTCGAGAGAGCCCCGAAAGCAAAAACCATAACTAGAGATAAAGCAATTATTTTCAGCGACTTACTCATTAGAATCTATAGTAAATGGTTACTTGAGGGATAGGGGCTTTGTACACTCCGTTCGCGTACCAGGAGAGATCCAGCGTACCGAAAGTTTCGTCCTTTCGGAGCTGGAATCCGAACTCGCCGGTAAAGCTGAGTGCGACATCGA
The DNA here is from genome assembly GCA_017615435.1 of Bacteroidales bacterium. Next base: position 60,710 of record JAGAAF010000003.1, on the reverse strand, counting down.
TGTTGTTCTCGAAAAGGAACATAATCCCGGCTCCCGCGGCCATCCCGAGTATCGGTCCCATATTTCGGCCGGGAGCGCCGTGGTCACGGACGTAGCCGGTGGTGAAACCGCCTCCCAGGTAAAACCTGTAATCGATATCGTCGCGGATGATGCCCCCGCGGATCTGGTTTTGGTGAAGCCAGGTGAACTTGACGCCCGGAGCAGTCTCTGTGCCGTCCAGGATGCCTTCAAGGTCGGCAGTAAGGCTCACGGTATTGTACACGCGCCTGTCTTCCTGCTGGATGCCGAGACTGATACCGAAGCCCTTCGGGGAGTTGAGAACACCCGCCCTTTCTATCCTGCGCTGGGCATAGGCCTGGTTGCAGCCCATAAGGAGGGCCACCGCTGCAAGCAGGGTTATGAGGGCAGGCTTAGTCACAATGCTAAGTTACAAATAATTTACGTATTTTTGCCTTACTATCTGACAGCAATGCCCGCAACAACCTTACTTGCTCCCCTGCCGGAGCGTCTCAGACCCCGGAATCTATCCGAATATGTCGGCCAGAAGCATCTGGTCGGCGAGGGCTGTATACTCCGCAATATGATTGAAAGCGGAAACTTGTCCTCCTTCATACTCTGGGGGCCTCCGGGCGTGGGCAAAACCACACTTGCCCGGATTATTGCGGAGACTCTCGGCCGTGAGTTCTATACCCTCTCGGCTGTCAGTTCGGGCGTGAAGGAAGTCCGCGAGGTCTTCGAGCAGGCCAAGGCGACTTCCCTTTTCAGGTCGGGCAAGGCTCCGATACTCTTCATCGACGAGATCCACCGCTTCAGCAAGGCCCAGCAGGATGCACTTCTGGGGGCCGTGGAGCAGGGCGTTGTGGTGCTTATAGGCGCGACTACCGAGAATCCCTCGTTCGAGGTGATCTCTCCCCTTCTGTCGCGCTGCCAGGTGTATGTGCTCAAGTCGCTCGAGAAGGAAGACCTCCTTACGCTGCTTAACAGGGCGCTCACCGAGGACGAAGTGCTGAAGGAGAAGAGCATAGTCGTAAAGGAAACCGACGCACTTCTGCGACAGAGCGGAGGCGACGGCCGCAAGTTGCTGAACATCCTCGAGGTGGTAGTGGACTCGTTCGCAGGCAAGAAGGAGATAGTTATCGACAACAAGGTCGTGAACGACTGCCTGCAGAAGAGCACCGCCATCTACGACAAGAACGGTGAGATGCACTATGACATCATCTCGGCCTTCATCAAGAGCGTGCGCGGCTCGGACCCCAATGCGGCGGTCTACTACCTCGCCCGTATGTTGGACGGCGGAGAGGACCCGCTCTTCATCGCCCGCCGCCTCTGCATCCTCGCAGCGGAGGACATAGGGCTTGCGAATCCCAACGCGCTGCTTCTTGCGAACAGCACCTTCCAGATTGTCCACGTAATCGGTATGCCCGAAGCGCGTATTCCCCTCTCCGAATGTACGATCTACCTGGCCGCTTCGCCCAAGAGCAATTCCGCCTATATGGCCATAAACGCCGCCCTGGAAGCCGCAGCGGCCGACAAGACGGCACCTGTGCCCCTGCATCTTCGCAACGCTCCCACCAAGCTGATGGAGGAACTGGGCTATGCCGACGGCTATAAGTATGCCCACGACTTCCCGGGGCACTTCGTGGATCAGGAATTCCTTCCGGAAGCCTTCAGCGGGCACGTCTTCTACGAGCCGCAGCCCAACAAGCACGAAGACACGCTCAAAGCGTATCTCCAGGCCTGCTGGCCAAAGTATTATACGAAGAAATAATTAGAACGGGTAACCGACTCCAAAGTGAAGTGCTACACCGCCGGATTTAAAGGCGGTGAGAGGGTCAAGCCATTTGACCGCGGCGGAGGGGTCGCGGAGGCGGACACCCATATCGAGACGGATCAGTATGATGTTCATATTGAGCCTGATGCCGAGTCCGTAGTCGGCGGCAATCGCGCCCAGATCCACTCCTGAATGAGTGTCCCAGATGTTTCCGGCTTCGGCGAAGAGGGCGCCTTCCAACATCCATACTATCGGGAAGCGATATTCGATATCCGCTTCAAGTTTCATATCACCCGTCTGGCTGGGAATGCTGAAAGTCTTGTCGAGAGCGGCGGCGCCCGGGCCCAGCGAGCGCGTCTGCCAGCCTCGCATTCCGCTCGCGCCGCCCGCGTAGAACTGTTTCTCGTAAGGCAGCGCGGTGCTGTTGCCGTAGGCCTGGCCTATTCCAGCGAGGAGCCTGACGGCCACCGCCTGCTCGTCGTCAAGGCCGAAGCGGTATCCGCGTGCGAGGGCGAGCTCTATCTTGGCGTACTGCGAGAACGGGGCGCCGAGCAGCAGGCCCTGGCCGGCGGCGTTAGTCGGAAGAAGGCCTTTGAAGAGGCTTATGACGTTTCCGGAAACGTCCGTCTGGAGGCGTACGGTGTAGTATGAGGTGGTCGGAATTGGATCCGGACTGCTCGAGTAGTAGAAAGTACCCGCCACGCCGATGTCGGAGTGGTCCTGGTACGAGTACTTCATATAGGGGTTCTTGTCCAGACGCTCGCGGAAGGTGTTCGTCATATCGAAGAGCCTGACGTAGTTGATCTGGAGCGGATAGATCTGGTAAGAAAGCTTGCGATGGTAAATGCCGGTATATCCGTACGAACCGGAGAAGAGGTTTCTGGTGTACTCGGGGCGGTCCTGGCGGCTGAAAGACAGGTTGAACTCCGTCCTGGGCACGTTGGAACCCTGGAAACGCTCGTAGCCGAGTCCGAGGAAACGCGGAAGGCTCAGCGAAGCTGAAGTACCCACTTCCGTGGCTCGCGTGGCCGGATCGTCTATCATAAACTGGAAGTTGCCGCTGAAACCTATGCTCAGCCACTCTCCCCCTCCGAAGATATTCTTATGGTAGTAACTCAGTCTGGGCGAAATGCCGAGCAGGCCGGAGGAGTTCGTGCTTACCTCCAGGTTGGTCTTGAAGCCCTGGAGCTTGGACTTCGTAAGGGATATGTTGCAGTCAACCGTGCTGCTGTCGGCAGGCGTAAGGTTGACTCCGACGCTCTGGAAGACCCTGAGCGAAGAGAAACGGGAATATGTGTTCGACACCTTCTCCGAGTTGTACAGATCGCCCGGATGAAGGAGGTTCATTCCCCGAAGCACCGATTTCTTGAATTTGAGGTCTTCGGGGTAGCTTACGGTGACCTTGCCTATGTATGACTTGCGGATTACCGAAGGGATTTCGTAGATGACAGCCGCCTTGCCGGCACGGCCGTTGGTGTCCGCGAGGAAATGGTATTGCGACTGGTCGATGCTGTAATAGCCTTTGGAACGCAGGGCTTCCACGCTCCTGTCTATCTCCTGCTCCATCACCACCTCCGAGAGGTTGTCCCCCTGCCTGACGAGAATCTTTGAAGAATCCGCCATAAAATCGCCTCGGAACTCTTCGGCGGCGGGCAGCCTGAGGATGACGGTGTCGATGGGAATCTGCTTGCCCAGCTCGACCAGATATGTCACCTTCGCTTTCTTTCCTTTGTATGTGATGGAGGTGTCCACCTTCGAGTCGTAATAACCGAGCTTAGTAAGGCGTTCGCCCATCGCGGTGCGCGACAGGGCGGCCGAGCGTTTGTTAAGGATAACGGCCTTGCGCTGGAACAGCGCCCTGGCAGGTTTCTGCCTGACGTACTGGGAGAGTTCGCTTACATTGAAGAAGGGATCCCCGCTGACTTCTATCTTGTAGGAATCGAGGATGTACTCGTCCTCTGCGAGCTCCACTTTCGAGAGAGTCGCGCAGGAAGAAACCAGCCACGAAAGGCCTGCCAGAAGAATAAGTGCAGAGAGGGTCTTTTTCATAAGCCTAACCGTACAAATTTAGCAAATAATTGAGTATATTAGCACCTTGGTTATGCTTAAGTTGACAGCAGCGGAAATAAATGCTATCAAGGCCCTCGGCACAAAGAAGTTTCGCGACAGCGAAGGTCTCTTCGTGGTCGAAGGCGAGAAACTCGTCGCGGAGGCTCTCGCATCCGGTTTCAAGATCGAGAGGATACTCCGGCGCGAGGAGATCGGAGAGCAGCAGATGGCGCGTATCAGTGCCCTCGACTCCCCCTCTCCCGTGCTTGCCGTGATCCGCAAGGCTGAACCGAAGCCCGCCGCGGCCGGAAAGGGCCTTTTCCTGGCGCTGGACAGCGTCCGCGACCCCGGCAATCTGGGCACTATTATGCGTATAGCGGACTGGTTCGGCATAGACGGCATCTTCGCCTCGCCGGACACGGTAGACCAGTATAACCCGAAGGTGGTCCAGGCTTCTATGGGCGCTGTTTTCCGCAAGGCGGTGACGTATTGCGAGCTGCCCGCCCTGTGCGAGAGCTTCCGCGCGGCCGGTCTGCCCGTTTACGGCACGTTCCTCGACGGCTCGGATATGTACGCCGCCGACCTTTTGCCCGAAGGGCTCATCGTTATGGGCAGCGAATCGTTCGGAATCGGCGAGGCCGTCGCAGCTCACGTGGACGCCCGCATCAAGATCCCCTCATATGCCGAAGGCCCCGGCGCGGAATCGCTCAATGTCGCTGTGGCCACAGCCGTGACCGTGGCGGAATTCAAAAGAAGGAGCAGGTAGGATGCTGATTTACCAGATACTGACTCGACTGTGGCGCAGCGGAAAGATGTCCGGTTTCGACCAGGCTTCATTCGATTATTTTCGCTCTCTCGGGGTCTCGCACATCTGGTATACCGGCATCATACGGCACTCCACCGGCAGGCCCTACGTCAAGGGCGGCATAGGCTCCCCGTATTCCATAATCGATTATTACGACGTCAATCCATATCTGGCGGACGACGCGGACAACCGTATGGCCGAGTTCGAGGATCTCGTCAGGCGCACGCACGATGCGGGCCTGAAGGTCATTATAGACTTCGTGCCAAACCACGTCTCCCCCGATTATTCGGATGAGCACGGCGGTATCAAGACGCTTCACCGCTGCGACTACGACTGGACGGACACGGACAAGATCGACTACGACTTCGCTGACAACTGGGACCGCCTGCTCGCCATCGTGCGTTTCTGGGCCTCGAAGGGGGTGGACGGCTTCCGCTGCGATATGGCCGAGCTGGTGCCCCTGGATTTCTGGCGCTACCTCATCCTGGGCAGCAAGCAGACCTACCCTCATCTTGAATTCATCGCAGAGGTCTATGAAACGGCTTCCTACGACAGATTCATCTACACAGGCGGGTTCGATTATCTCTATGACAAATCGGGCCTCTACGATACCCTGCGCGGGATAGTCTCCGGCGAAGGCAATGCCTGGGACATCACGGGAGTTTGGCAGAAACTGGGACCGCTCCAGCCGCATATGCTCAATTTCCTTGAGAACCACGACGAGCAGAGGCTCGCATCCCCCTGGTTCGCCGGTTCTGCCGAGAAGGGCTTTGCGGCGCTTGCCGTGTCCGCACTGTTCTACCCTTGTCCGTTTATGCTCTACTTCGGACAGGAACTGGGCGAGGCGGCGCACGACGGTGCCGGCGGACGTACGTCCATATTCGACGACCAGCGCCATATAGACCCTCTAGCTCCTCTTTCGGAGCATCAGCAGAAGGTGCTGGACGTGTACAGGCGTGTGCTGAATCTGCGCAAAGAGCTGGGAGGAGCGGAGAACTTCGACCTCTGTTATTGCCAGAAGTCCGCGCTTGGCTTCAATATGCGCAGGCATTTCGCCTTTTTGAGGCACGACGGACAGCGCACCTTGATAGTGTTCGCCAACTTCTCCGACAAGCCGGCGTCGGCCTGCCTCAGGATCCCCCCGGAGGCCCCGAGAGCCTTCGGCTCCGAGGTGATGGCGGAGGCAGGTCCGTGGGATTTCACAATTTTACAGAAATAAGTTAAATTTGTAGGTTACCAACAAGAAGTTAAGTACTAAACAAATACTCAAATGAAAGGATCAGTTATCATTCTTTGCGGCGGCGGCCCGGCTCCGGGTATGAACACCGTCGTGTGTTCGGTCGCCAAGACCTTCCTCTCCAACGGTTATCGTGTCCTCGGCCTCCACGGAGGTTACAGCGGACTTTTCAGCAAGAACCCGCGCACTGAAGACCTCGATTTCTTCAAGGCCGACGCATATTTCAACAGGGGCGGAAGCTATCTTCAGATGAGCCGTTTCAAACCCACTCCGGAAGACTTCGAGAACAATTTCAACCTCGCCCTCTTCAAGGATAACGACATCAAGCTCCTCGTGACTGTGGGCGGCGACGACACAGCCAGCACGGCCAACCGTATCGCCAAGTTCCTCGCCGAGAAGAAGTATCCTATCGCGAATATCCACATCCCCAAGACCATCGACAACGACCTCCCTCTGCCGGAGAACACCCCTACCTTCGGATTCAACTCCGCAAAGGACGAAGGGGCGCACATCGCGCGCACTGTCTATGAGGATGCCCGCACCAGCGGCAACTGGCTGCTGATCTCCGCTATGGGCCGCAGCGCAGGTCACCTCGCCCTCGGTATCGGCGAAGCCACCCACTGCCCTATGACCATCATCCCCGAGATGTTCAACAAGACTGAGATCAGCCTCGACAAGATAGTCAAGCTTGCAATCTCCGCCATCCTCAAGCGCAAGGTCCTCGGCATTCCTTACGGAACTGTTGTGGTCGCTGAAGGCGTTTTCCACGATCTCGATCCTCAGGAAATCAAGAACGCCGGCGTTACGATGACCTACGACGAGCACGGACATCCGGAACTTGGAAAGATCTCGAAGGCGGTTCTCTTCAACGACATCCTCGAGAAGGAGTTCAAGCAGATCGGTCTCAAGATCAAGACCCGTCCTATCGAAATCGGCTACGACGTCCGCTGCCAGGATCCTATCGCATTCGACCTTACATATTGCTCGGAGCTTGCTATGGGCGCATATGAGCTCTTCTCGAAGGGCGAAACCGGATGTATGGTGTTCGTGGACCACGACGGCAATGCGAAGCCTCTCTACCTCAAAGACCTTCAGGATGAAAGCGGAAAGATTCCTCCGCGCCGTGTAGCCATCGAAGGCGGCACCGCCCAGAACTACTACGCTCACATCTGCCACTACATCACCCCTGCCGACTATGAAGCCGCCAGGAAGTATGTGGCCAACCCCGAAGAATACGACTTTAAAAAGATACTTAATTGGTAGTCATTAATTGTACAGTCAGACACCTCGTCCCGGCGACCCTAAGCACCCGCGCTTGATAGCGGGGGGACCACTAGCGCGAAGCGCGTCTGGTGGGATGAGCGAAGCGAAGGTCGCAGGGATGAGGTGTTTGACTGTCAAAATATGATGAGTTTTTAATGGATAAGAACGAAGCTAAAGCCAGGATTGAAGAGCTGAGGGCTGTTTTGTGGGAAAACAGCAGGCGGTACTATGTCGAGAACGCTCCGACTATGTCGGACTTCGACTATGACCATCTGATGCGCGAACTCGAGGACCTCGAGAACGAGTTCCCGGAGTTCTACAGTCCCGACTCCCCCACCCAGCGGGTCGGTTCCGACCTCGAGGACGGTCCTGCGCAGCAGGGCTTCGTTCAGCGTGAGCACCGATATCCGATGCTCTCTCTTGCCAACACTTATTCTCGCGAAGAGATAGAGGAATTCGCGGCCAGGGCGGACAAGCTGCTCGAAGGCCGCGAGTTCTCGTATTGCTGCGAGCTTAAGTTCGACGGCACATCCATTTGCCTGACCTACAAGGGCGGCAAACTCGTTCGCGCGCTCACGCGCGGCGACGGGCATATGGGCGACGATGTGACGGAGAACGTTATGAGGATAGCCAACATTCCGCACGAATTGAAGGGAGATTATCCCGAAGAGTTCGAGATCAGGGGTGAGATCCTTATGCCGTACGCGTCGTTCGATCACCTCAATCAACAGCGTCTGGACAACGAGGACCAGCCTTTTGCAAACCCGCGCAACGCCGCGTCGGGCTCGCTCAAGCTGCAGGACCCCGACGAGGTTGGCCGGCGCGGGTTGTATTGCACCCTGTACCATATTCCGGCCCAGAGCCTGACTGACGATTCGCTGGCGACAACGCACAGCGGCCTTCTTCAGAAGGCTGTGTCGTGGGGTCTTCCCGTCTCGGAGTACAACAAGGTCTGCCACGGAATAGACGAAGTCCTGGGGTTCATCGACTACTGGGACACTGAGCGTAAGAAACTCCCCTACGCCACCGACGGAATAGTCATAAAGATCGACGAGCTGGACTGCCAGAGGGAACTGGGTTACACGGCGAAATCGCCCCGCTGGGCGGTCGCGTACAAGTTCAAGGCTGAGCAGGCCCTGGCAAAGGTGCTTTCGATCGACTATCAGGTCGGCCGTACGGGCGCCGTGACCCCTGTCGCCAACCTCAGCCCCGTGCTCCTTTCGGGCACGATCGTGAAGCGCGCGACGTTGAACAACGCCGACCAGATGGCCATTCTGGACATACGCATTGGCGATATGGTCTATGTGGAGAAGGGCGGCGAGATTATCCCGAAGATTACGGCCGTGGACCTTACCAAGCGTCCGGCGGACTCGCAGCCGGTCGAATTCCCGGTAGAATGTCCGGACTGTCACACTCCCCTGCGCAGGGGTGAAGGCGAGGCGAAGTGGTTCTGCCCGAACACGGACGGCTGCCCGATGCAGATCAAGGGCAGGCTGCTGCACTTTATGTCGCGTAAAGCGATGAACATCATCGCCGGCGATGCGACCGTAGACCAGCTCTATAACCTCGGTCTGGCGCACACTCCGGCAGATCTGTACGATCTGAAGGCAAGCCAGCTGATGACCCTCGAGGGCTGGAAAGAAAAGTCCGCCAAGCGCTTTATCGACAGCCTGCGCGAATCGGTCAAGGTGCCGTTCGAGCGGGTGCTCTTCGCCCTGGGCATACGCTATGTGGGCGAGCAGACTGCCCGTGAGGTTGCGCGCCATTTCGGCGACATAGATGCGATAGCGGCGGCAAGCGAGGAAGAACTCGCGGCGGTCAAGGATGTGGGCGACGTGATAGCGGGCAGCATCTTCGAATATATGTCTGACGCCCGCCACGCCATCGAAATCCAACGCCTGCGCGGCTACGGCCTCAAGTTCGCGGTGGATGGCGGCGCCCAGAGCGTGCTTTCTGACGCGCTCAAGGACCGGACTATCGTGGTCTCGGGCAACTTCTCGTGCAGCCGCGAGACCCTCAAGGACCTTATCGTGCGCCACGGCGGCCGCAACTCCGGTTCCGTGAGCGCGAAGACATCGTTCCTTCTCGCCGGAGTCAAGCCCGGCCCTGAAAAAGTGAAGAAATGCCAGGAACTTGGCATCAGGATAGTTAGTGAAGACGAATTCTGGGAGATGCTCCCCGAGGGAAGCAGAATCGATTCGTCGGATGAGTCGGAACCGACTCTATTTTAGCAGTGTATGAAATCCACGGAGTTTACCAAAGAAGATTTCGACCTTATCCGGAAGGAATGGGAATCCCTGGCTGAAGCGGCCAAGGCCCGATGTCGTACCGATGAAGAGTTCAAGGTGGTACAGAAGGCCTTCGATTTCGCCAACGAAGCGCACAAGGACGTGCGCAGGCGCTCGGGGGTGCCGTATATTATCCACCCAATCCAGGTGGCGAAGATAGTCGTTTCCGACATAGGCCTGGGCTACAAGTCGATAGTGGCCGCCCTGCTCCACGACGTAGTGGAGGACACTGAGTACACCGTCGAGGATATCAAGGACCTCTTCGGGCCCAAGGTTGCTTCGCTTGTGGACGGCCTGACGAAGATGAAAAACGTCCTCGACGAAGAGGACAGGACCAAGCAGAACGGCTATCAGACCGAAAGCCTGCAGGCCGAGAATTTCAAGAAGATACTCCTTACGATGAACGACGACGTGCGCGTTGTCCTCATCAAACTCGCCGACCGCCTTCACAACTGCCGTACGATAGAATTTATGCCGGAGCACAAGAGGGACAAGATCCTCAGCGAGACTATGTACCTCTTCATCCCCCTGGCGCACCGTCTGGGCCTTTACAGCATCAAGTCCGAGATGGAGAACATCTGGCTCATCTACAAAGAGCCTGAAGACTATGCGGAGATCAAGGCTGAGACTCAGGCCAAGGTGGACACTACAGGCCGCCAGATCGACGCTTTCATCGCCCCCATCGAGGCTGCCCTTCGTTCGGAAGGCTACAACTTTACCATTAAGAAGAGAATCAAGACCCCATATTCCATATGGCATAAGATGCGCACCAAGCACGTTACCTTCGACCAGGTCTACGACCTCTATGCGGTGCGTATAGTCTTCGATCCCAATTCCGACGACCCGGTGAAGGAGCGCAAGCAGTGCTACGATATCTTCAGTACCATCACCAGCCTCTACCGTTACCAGCCCGACCGTCTGCGCGACTGGATCAAGACCCCCAAGAACAACGGCTACGAGGCGCTGCACTGCACGCTGATGAGCAAGAGCGGCATCTGGGTGGAAGTGCAGATCAGGTCCAAGCGTATGGACGATATCGCCGAAAGGGGTATCGCGGCGCACTGGGCCTACAAGCGCGACGGCTACATCTCCGAGAACGACAGCGAGATGGACAAATGGCTCGAGAAGATTCAGGATATCATCAAGAGCCCGGATCTTGGATCACTCGAGCTTCTCGACGTAATCCACCAGGACCTCCTCGCATCCGATATCGTAGTCTTCACCCCCAAGGGCGAGCAGCGTACCCTGCCTTCGGGCGCCACGGCACTGGATTTCGCTTACGCTATACACACCAAGATAGGCGAGCACGCAATCGCGGCTAAGGTTAATATGAAGCTCTGCTCACTGCCGCACGTGCTTCATCAGGGCGACCAGATAGAGATTATCACCGCGCAGAACGCCTTCCCGCTGCTGGGCTGGCTGGATTTCGTGGTGACCCGCAACGCGAAGCGCAAGATCCTTGACTACTTCAGGGATCACGACCCTGAGATACTCGCCAAGGCCGAGGATATAATCGAACTTAAGAACGGCCACCAGACCCAGGCGGCGCGCATTATCATAAACGAGGGAATCAGGTACATTATCGCCTCCTGCTGCAACCCTATCCCGGGCGATCCGGTGGTCGGTTTCACAAACCCGGACGGATCTATAACCGTACATAAGAAGTCCTGCCGTGTGGCTGAAGGCCAGGCTAGTACCAGGGGCGACAAGGTTACTGTCCCCCGCTGGGTGAACGCTGCGCACGTGACCGACTTCCCCGTGAAGATTTCGCTCAGGGGCCTGGACCGTGTGGGTATGCTCAGCGACATTACCCAGCAGATTTCCCTGTCGATGAACATCAATATGCGAAGGCTGGTCCTCGGCAGCGAGGGCGGCGTTTTCGAGGGCACCATCGAACTGTTCGTGGGCGACCGCGAGACGCTCGAGAAGCTGATTTCTTCGCTCAGCCGCATCGATGGCATACAAAGTGTAGTGAGAATGGATCTATGATGGGAAAACTCAGGAATCTTACTCCCCTTCTTATCGCCGTGGCCGCTCTGGTCCCGACGTTCTTTATGCATTCCTGCGCCAACACCACCCAGTCGCCGAGCGGCGGCCCCAAGGACACCATCCCCCCGGCACTCTACTGGACCAAGCCCGTTCCAGGTTCGGTGAATGTCCCCACTCACGGCGCAAAGTTCGAATTCGGCTTCGACGAGTACGTGAAGATAAAGACGGCGACCAACATCTTCCTTTCGCCACCCCAGCAGAAGCCTCCGAAATCCAAGATCAAGGGCAAGAACGTGGTGGTCTGGTTTGAAGAGGACCTCGAGCCCAATACCACATATACCCTCAATTTCACGGACGCCATTGCGGACAACAACGAGGGTAATATGTTCCCCGGCTACGCCTACGTGTTCAGCACTGGCGAGCATATCGACACACTTATGATCACGGGCACGGTGCTGGACTGCAACACGCTCCAGCCGGCGAAGAACGCCACCGTGATGCTTTACAAGGATCATTCTGATTCCGCCGTGTTCAAGCACAGGCCGGACGCCGCCGTGAAGACCGATGACTGGGGTTACTTCGCGCTTCCTTACCTGGAGGATACCCTTTACAGGCTGTACGCCATAAAGGACGAGAACAACGACAACATCTACCAGATGGAGACCGAGCAGATAGCGTTCATCGATTCGCTCATCCATCCCGTGACCGTCGTCAACGACACCCTCAAGGAACTCCAGAAATACGATATGAAGGACACCCTCGAGTGCCGTGCACGCGAGAGCCAGTATACCCTCAAGATGTTCAAAGAGGAGCCTACCCGCCAGTTCCTCAAGAACCACGGCCGCACGGCTGAGCGCTACGCCTTCATTTCATTTATGGCCAAGGACGCGTGGATCGATTCCCTCTGGATCAAGGGCTACAAGGCTGACAGGCTCATCACCCAGTTCAACCTCCGCCAGGACAGCCTCGAGATCTGGATCAACGACCGCAGGCCGGTGCCTGACACGCTTCAGATCTATGTGAACTACCGCAAGACCAACGACTCCACCAAGACACTCGAGCCCGTGGTCGAGCACTATCCCCTGTTCATCGAAGGCGCCCTTCCGCGCAAGCAGAGGAACGACTACAATTACCGCAAGAGCCTCAAGCACGAAGACACTATCTGCGTCTTCAAACTGGAAGCTCAGCCGGAGTTGGTGGAGCAGGAAGGCTTCACTCTTTCTTTCCAGTATCCAATTATCAACGAAAGCTTCGATTCCCTCCGCTTCCATTACCTGAATCCCAAGCAGAAGGATATCGACGGCGAGTTCACCGTAACCCGCGACACACTGGACCTCCGCAAGTACAAGCTGATGCCCAAGGAAAAGCTCCTCCCGGGATATGAGTACTTTATGAAGGTGCCGCACAAGGCCTTCCGCGACATAAACGGCTTTTATTCGGACAGCACCGAGGTGAAGGTAACCCTCCCTTCAGACGACAAGCTCAGCACTCTTAGCATAAACTTTATGGGTGTGAGCGGAAAGCTGATAGTCGACCTCCTGAGCGAGAAACGCGACAAAGTCCTCCGTACGTACACGGTAAGTGAGAATACGGAACTCGTCTTCCCTTATCTGAAGAAAGGAAAGTACTCTATCAGGATTACCGAGGATGTAAACAACAACTCGATGATCGATACGGGCGATCTGCTTTTGCGCAAGATGCCCGAGAACGTCAACTTCTTCAAGATGGAGGACGGGCAGGAGTTCATCGACATTCCCGAAGCGGTGGAAGTGACTCAGAGCATTAATGTTCAGGAATTGATAAAGCAGTGACTATGAGGAGATTGCTGGCATTAATCGCGTTTTTCGCTTCAACTGCCCTATACGGTCAGTACTTCGAATCTGAGATAGCTCCGCCCCTGGATACGAACGCCGTCATCCGTGAGCAGGTGTATCTGGATACCGTGCAGATCAAGGTGCCTGACCTGAACAATTATTCTTCGATAGGAGTGAGTTTCGGCGTTACCTCAGCCTATATGCAGTTGAATCCTACAGTCTTCCGCCAGCACCATTGGTACTACCCCGGATATGCCTCGCTGCGCTACACGCACTACGAGAAGATGTTCGACTATCTTCCCTACTTCGCCTGGCAGATAGGCATCGAGTTCGGCCACGAAGGCTACTACGCCAGAAAAGAGGAGGACCACTATTTCAAGGAAAGGGCGCGAAGGATCAAGATGCAGGTGGTGGAAGTGCCATTCCTGGCTATGATCCACTACGACACCCGCTGGATGAAGTTCTTCGGTGAGCTCGGCCTCTACGGCGGTTATCGCCTTAATGTGCAGCGCTTCGGTGACTATATCGACCCTAACTACGAATACGACTGGTACGACAGCGACCGTCAGATCGACTACGGTCTTCAGGGCGGAGTCGGTATGGGCGTCTTCCTTGGACCGATAGAATTGTTCGTGATGGCGCAGCTGCGCTACGGCTGGTCCAGCATCTTCGAACCCGATTCACAGTTCCCGGAGGGCTCCGGCGCCGAAGACAGGAACGCTTATTACTGGCGCTTCGCATATCCTTTCGACTACATCTTCTCAGCGGGCATCAACGTCCCGCTCGGCAAACGCTACGGCAAGACCCGCAAAGACCTCAAGCGCGAGGCTTACGAGATAGTTTATGGCACAGACAAGGCTTACAACCAGTGAGGTCAGGATAGGCTCCGAGCCCCTGCTTCTGGGCGGCTCCAATCCCATCGTCGTCCAGACGATGTGCAACACGCACACTTTCGATGAAGAAGGCACTCTCGAGCAGTGCCGCAGGATGGCGGATGCGGGCGCGCAGATGATCAGAATCACAGTGCCCGGTCTGCAGGATGTGCCGCATATCCGCGCAATACGCGAAAAGCTGCGTTCTGAGGGGATTATAACCCCGATAGTGGCAGATATCCACTTCTCCTCCGCTACGGCCCTGGAAGTGGCTCCTTTCGTGGATAAAGTCCGTATCAATCCAGGCAACTTCCATAAAGACCACGAAGTGGCGCGCGAGCAGTTCGCCCGTCTGATTGAAATATGCAAGCGCAGCGGCACCGCCATACGCATCGGCGTGAACCACGGATCGCTCGGGGCTTACATCACCGAGCGATACGGCAACACGCCGGAAGCTATGGCCATAGCCGCTATGGAGTGGGTGCGTATGTGCACCGAGGCCGACTTCGACCAGGTGGTGGTCTCGCTCAAGTCCTCGAATACCGTGACTATGGTCGAGGCCTACCGTAATCTCGTGCGTATGATGAAGGCCGAGGGCAGGGTCTACCCTCTCCACGTCGGAGTGACCGAGGCCGGCAACGGCGACAGCGGCCGTATCAAGTCCTGCGTGGGCATAGCCACCCTGCTGGAGGAGGGCATAGGCGACACGATCAGGGTCTCCCTGACGGAGGATCCGGTCAACGAACTGCCGGTAGCGCAGTATCTGGCCGCGCGTTACAGCGGCGGCGCGATGCCGGAGCTTCCGCAGCGCGAGCTCCGTATGCTGGACGCCGCCTGCACCTGGGGGCCGAAGCTGATGAACCGCGAGATTGATGAGATCCCCGCGGATGTGGACGCTTACCTCCGCGACGAGATAATGCAGGCAGCGCGGCGTCGCTTCTACAAGCCCGAGTATATCGCCTGCCCCGGCTGCGGACGCACTATGTACGACCTTCAGAAGGCATTCGAAGAGGTCAAGGCGAAGACCGCCGGACTCAAGGACATCGTTATCGCCGTGATGGGCTGCATCGTAAACGGCCCCGGGGAGATGGCCGATGCCGACTGGGGTTATGTGGGCGAAGGCGGCGGCAAGGTGAGCATATACAAAAAGAACGTGCCCGTCTTGAAGCACGTTCCCGAAACTGAAGCTGTGGACAAGCTTCTCGAGCTTATTGAAGAAGACCGGCGGCAGCCAGATAAACTGTGATCATCGGAAGCGCGATGATCGCGCTGTCCAGCCTGTCGTAGAGCCCGCCGTGGCCGGGAATCAGATTCCCCGAGTCCTTCACTCCGAAATACCGCTTCCACATACTTTCGACAAGGTCGCCGAGCAGGCCGCCCAGACTTGCTATACCGCCTATGACCATAGAGTGCGCCAGAGGGAAGCGGAAGACTCCAAGGTAGTGCAGCGCCACCGCGCTTCCGACGCCGAACAGGACGGCCCCTGCGAGGCCCCAGAGCGACTTTTTGGGCGAGATGGCGGGGGCGAGCTTGATGCTGTTCGGCTTCTGTCCCAGCGCAGTGCCTATAAAGTAGGCTCCCACATCGGACACCCAGATGGTGAGCAGCAGCCCGAGTATCAGCCAGCCGTCCTGCTCTCCAGAGTGATATTGGAGCAGCGGAACCAGCGCCATAGGGAAACCTATGTAGCCCAGGCCGGCGAAAATGTATGCCAGTTTGACGTGGTTGGAGTGGTCCCTGTGCCAGATGGGCACTATCATCAGCAGGAATACCGGTATTAAGGCGACGGCGATCAGGCTGAGCTGATCGAGCACGCCCGTCTTGTAAAGGACGAGGAAAGCGTAAAGAAGCTCGGCGCCAAGTATCGCAAGCACCCTTTCAACGATGAAGTCCGACTTCCCCACCGACATCACGAAGAATTCGTGCAGGGTCCAGGCTATCGCGAAGGCCATCAGCAAATGGAACAGTGGCGGCAGGACAACCGTCCCTACCACCACTATCGCCGCGAACAAAGCGCCGAAAATTATTCTTTTAGGCAGTTCCTTCATTCTTTGCCTTCGGTCCGAGGATGGCTTCCACGTCGTCGGCGAAGATGACCTCCTTTTCGAGGAGTAAGTTCGCGACGGCTTCCCAGCCTTCCTTGTGCTCCGTGAGGAGCTTGAGGGTCTTGTCGTGGATCTCTTTTACGAGCTTCTTCACCTCTTCGTCCATCATCTCGGCAGTCTTCTCCGAGTATGGCTTGGTGAATTCGTAGCCACGTGCACCGGTGCTGTCGTAGAAACTGAGGTTGCCCACCTTGTCGGACATACCGTAGTACTGGATCATAGCGTACGCCATCTGGGTGAGGCGCTCAAGGTCGTTAAGCGCGCCGGTAGAGGGCTCTCCGTTGAGCATTTCCTCAGCTACGCGGCCGCCGATGAGCGAACACATCTCGTCCATCATCTGGCTCCTGGTGTGGAGTTTATGCTCCTCAGGCAGGTACCAGGCGGCTCCAAGGGCGTTTCCGCGAGGGATGAGGGTGACCTTGAAGAGTGGGCTTGCGTTGGGCAGCAGCCAGCTTACCACGGCGTGGCCCGCTTCGTGGTGGGCGATGCTCTTCTTCTCGAACGGAGTGATGATGGAGCTCTTCTTCTCGATGCCGCCGATGATGCGGTCCACAGCGTCGAGGAAGTCCTGCTGCTCTATCTTCTTCTTTCCCCTGCGTGCGGCTGTCAGGGCCGCTTCATTGCAGACGTTGGCTATGTCGGCTCCGCTGAAACCGGGGGTATGCTTGGCCATAAAGGTGACGTCGAAGCCGGGATCCAGCTTGAGACCCTTGAGGTGCACCTGGAATATCTCCTCGCGCTCCTTGAGCTCGGGCAGGTCCACGTGGATCTGACGGTCGAAACGGCCGGCGCGCATCAGGGCCTTGTCCAGGATGTCCGCGCGGTTGGTGGCCGCCAGCACGATGACACCGCTGTTGGTGCCGAAGCCGTCCATTTCAGTGAGGAGCTGGTTCAGGGTATTCTCGCGCTCGTCGTTGCCTGAGAAGCCGGCGTTCTTGCCGCGGGCGCGGCCGACTGCGTCGATCTCATCGATAAAGACTATGCACGGGGCTTTCTCCTTCGCCTGCTGGAAGAGATCGCGCACGCGGCTTGCTCCCACACCCACGAACATCTCCACGAAGTCGGAGCCGCTGATGCTGAAGAAAGGCACGTTGGCCTCGCCTGCGACGGCTTTGGCCAGCAAGGTCTTACCGGTTCCGGGAGGGCCCACCAAGAGGGCTCCCTTGGGAATCTTCGCTCCCAAGGCGGTGTATTTCTGGGGATTCTTGAGGAAGTCCACTATCTCGACCACCTCTTCCTTCGCGCCGTACAGACCGGCTACGTCCTTGAAAGTGACGTTGACCTTGTTCTTGTCGGTCAGCTTGCCCTGGGCTTTGCCCACATTGAAGGGGTTCATACCGCCGCCCTGGCCTCCGGGACCGCCCATCCCGCGGTTCATTCCGCGGAACATCCAGATCCAGAAGATGACAAGAAGCAGCAGAGGTATGGTCCACTGAAGGACGCCGTCCCAGATCTTGGAATCGTGCTCCATAATGACGGGGACCTGCTGAGCGGCATCCAGCCGGGCGTTAAGCTCGCCGAATTCGCGCTCGGCGTCGAAGGTGCCGGACACGAGGAAGCTGAAATGCGGCGATTTGGCCGGCACTTCCCCGCCGAAGCGGCTCTTATACTGCTCGATGCGGTCGGGCTTGATGGTAATCGTGCCCTTGAGGTCGTTACGGACGAAGTGAATGTCCTTCACGTCGCCCCTGAGGACCATCTCCTGAACCTCGGCCCATTCCACCTTCTGGGGATTGGCTTTGCTGCCGTCCCTGAACAGAAGGAAGAAGATTCCTCCGACAAGGAGGATGTAGAACCAGGAAAGGTTGACTTTGATGGTCTTTATCTTCGGTTTATTGCTTTTCTTCTGGCTCATCTTGCTTTGTAAGTCTTGTGCGGAGCGTCCGCCCAGAGGTCTTCCAGACGGTAGAACTCGCGGTACTCTTTCTGGAACACGTGGACTACTATGTTTCCGAAGTCCATTATGATCCAGAAGTTGTTCTCCATACCCTGAATACGCGAGGGTTTGAGGCCGAGTTTCTCTTTCGCCTCCTTGAGGATATTGTCCGCTATTGCGGATACATTGGTGGTGGAACTGCCGTCGCAGACCACGAAGTAGTCTGTAATCGCCGTTCCGATGCTGCGGAGGTCAATCGACACAACGTTCTCCCCCTTTTTGTCGAGGATAGCGTCGGCTATGACGCGCAGGTCGTGTGTAATCATAAGCTGAAAATTATATGTATTTTTGCAATGCAAATATAAACAAAAATAGGACCTAAGTAAAGATGTCAGGAATTAAGTGGTTTGCAGAGCTGGATTCGACAAATAACGAGGCCAGAAGGACTCTGGACAGCCTTGACAATTTTTCAGTGATAGCGACAGAAAGTCAGACCGCCGGCCGCGGACAGGGGCTTCATACCTGGTACGCTACTCCCGGACTCAACCTCACGTTTACCGTGGTGCTCAAACCGCGCGGCCTTGACGCCAGGGACGCTATCATCCTTACTCATATAACCACTGTCTCCCTGGTCAAGTACCTCGAGCTCTATGGCGTGCAGGCCCGCATCAAATGGCCCAACGACATATGGGTGGGCGATAAAAAGATCTGCGGAATCCTGATAGAGAATGTCCTTGACGGCCAGTATGTGAAGGCGAGCATAATAGGGATAGGCCTGAACATAAATGAAGAAAACTGGCCCTCGGAACTCCCAAATCCGGTTTCCCTCAAAGAGCTCACGGGCAGTCAGTACGACATCCACTCCGAGATGGAGACCTTCCATAAGATTTTCTGCCGCCACGCTGAGATGATCTACGGCGAAGACGGCAGAAAGCTGTTGCAAGAAGAATTTGGAAAGAGAGTCTTCAGGCTTCCTGAAGGGCTTTGATCACAGCCGCCGGATCTTGCGCGCCCAGCACGGCGCTTCCTCCCACCACTATATCCGCGCCCGCTTCCGCGAGGGCTTTCACGTTGGAGGGATTGACTCCGCCGTCCACTTCGATGAGGGTCTGCGCCCCCTTGCGGACGATCTCAGCCTTGAGCTTGGAGACTCTGTCGATAGTTTCATAAATGAATTTCTGGCCGCCGAAGCCGGCAAACACCGACATCACCAGAATGAAATCGGCCTTCCCGACATATCTGAAGACCTTCTCGATCTTCACGTCGGGATCCAGTGCCACACCCACCTTGAAGCCCAGTTTGTGGGCCTGACGGATGAAACGGGCAGTCCTGCAGCCTGCGGCCTCCACGTGGAAGCTTACGTACTGCACGCCCAACTCCTTGAGTCTTTCGAACCATTTATCCGGATTCACGACCATCAGATGCGCGTCCATAGGCTTTGTAGCTATCGAGGCGATGCCTGCGACCACGGGGAAACCGAACGAGATGTTGGGCACCAGGGTGCCGTCCATAATATCCAGATGGATAAGATCGGCGTGCTCGTCTACCATCCTCACGTCTTTTTCGAGATGGAGGAAGTCGGCTGTGAGAAGTGAAGGAGCTACTAACATAGGCTATTATTTGAAGTTAACTACTACGTCTTCCAGATGACGGACAAATTTATCGAGGCTGGCAAGCTCGAGCTTTTCGCCAGGAGCGTGGACTCCCCTGAGGGTCGGTCCGAATGAAATCATATCCAGGCCGGGGAACTTCTCGAGGAAGAGTCCGCATTCAAGGCCGGCGTGTATAGCCAGCACGAGAGGTTCCACCCCGAAACATTTCTTGTAAGACTCCACGCACACTTTTAGGATGTGTGAGTTTACATTGGGGTTCCAGCCGGGATACTCGCTCAGGTGAACCACCTTCGCGCCGCCGAGCGCGAGCGCTGCCTCCACCTTCGCGGCGGCGGCGCGGCAAGCGGGCCTGGAACTGCTCCTCTGGCTGGTGCAGACGAATACCGTGCTGTCCGAAAGGTCTGTGTGAACCGCGGCAAGGTTGGTGCTGGTCTCCACGAAATCCTTGATGTCCTGGCTCATAGCGAGAACGCCGTGCGGGCAGGCATAGAGCGAGGCGACTATGCGGCGGGTGCTTTCGCCGTCCATAGCCTCATCAGCCTTGGCCGCAGTGCAGCTGAACGTGAGATTCGGATCGGTGGTGTGGAACTCGTCCGCAATCACCATTCCATACTCCGCAAAAGCAGCCTTGAGCGCCGCTGCATCGTCGGTCAGGACGATCGCGCTGCAGTCGCGGGCTATGGCGTTGTGCTTGCCTCCGCCGTCGAAACTGACGAGCCTCAGACCGCCGTCCAACTGCGAATAGAGGAAGCGGAGGAGCAGCATCACGGTGTTCGCGCGGCCTTTGTTGATGTCGTCGCCGCTGTGGCCGCCGAGACCGCCTGCGATCGAGAGTTTGAGAGCCTCGCGTGTTCCCGCCGGCTCAGTATTGAATGAATATGTGGCTTCGGTCGTGACTCCCCCGGCGCAGCCTATGAACATCTGGCCTTCGTCTTCGGAATCGAGGTTGATGAGTGTCTTGCCGGTGAAGAAGCCGGGCTGCATAGCCTCGGCCCCGTCCATTCCGGTTTCCTCCGAGATAGTGAAGATGCACTCGAGCTTTCCGGTTTTGTCGTCGCTTTCCAGAAGTGCGAGGCAGGCGGCGATCCCGATTCCGTCGTCGGCGCCAAGGGTCGTCTCCTTCGCGACCATCCAGCCGTCTTCTATGACGTACTCGATCGGATCCTTGAGGAAGTCGTGCTTCGAACCGGCGAGTTTCTCGCACACCATATCCTGATGTGCCTGGAGAACGAGGGTGGGTACGCTTTCCTTACCGGGAGCGGCCGGACGGGTAATGCACACGTTGCCTATTTCGTCGCGCTTTGCTTCCAGAGCGTGGGCTTTGGCCCAGTCCAGGAGCCAGGCGGTGATGGGCTCTTCGTGGCCAGATTCGCGGGGAATACGGGTAATCTCCTTGAAAATCTCAAGGACTCTTGTTGCATCCATAGCTGAAAATTATATTTCCACAGGGGCGAGTATGCCCTGAAGGTCAGTGACATACTTCTTGAAAACCCTGTCTGTTGACATCAGGTCGGAAACGATGGAGCAGGAATGCAGCACCGTGCTGTGGTCCTTGCCGCCGGTTTCCGCTCCGATCGAAGAAAGGGAGCAGTTGCTGATGAGATTGCGGCACAGGTACATAGAAATCTGGCGGGCCTGCACTATCTGGCGCTTGCGGGAGTTGGAGATGAGATCGGCGTGGGTGATCTTGAAGTACTCGCAGACGGTGTCCTGCACCTTCGCGATGCTGATTTCGTTCGTGTTCTCCCCCACGATCTTGTCCACGATGCTGCTTGCCAGCTCTATCGTGCAGTCTTTGTGCGTGTAGGTGGCATAGGCCATCATCGAGATCAGGGCTCCTTCGAGCTCCCTGAAGTTGTTCTTGACGGCCATAGCAATATGCTTCAGCACATCTTCTTCCACCGGAAGGCCTTCCTGGAGGCAGCGCTTGCGAAGCATCGCAAGACGTGTGGCGAAGTCCGGATGTCCGAGTTCGACCGACAGACCCCATTTGAAGCGCGACAGCATCCTTTCCTCGAAGCTCTCGAGATCCCTCGGAGCGCGGTCGGAGGTGAGGATGAGCTGCTTGCCGTTCTGGTGGAGGTAATTGAAGATGTTGAAGAAGGCGTTCTGGCTGCCGGTACCGATCAGATCCTGGATGTCGTCCATAATCAGGACGTCTATCTTCATATAGAACGCGAGGAAATCGGTAAGCTTGTTCCTTACCGAGGTCGCGTCCATATACTGGGTCTTGAATTCGTTGCCGGTGACGTAAAGAACAGTCAGATCCGGGTATTGTTCCTTGACGGCATTTCCGACAGCCTGCGCCAGATGGGTCTTTCCGAGTCCCGATCCGCCGAAAATGAAGAGCGGGTTGAACGGGGTGCATCCGGGCTTGGACGATATGTCTTTACCGACTGTAATGCCAAGCTTGTTGCACTCGCCCTCGATGAGGGTGCTGAAACGGTAAGCCGGATTGAGCCTGGGGTCGATCTGGATGCGTTTCAGGCCCGGGAACACGAGAGCGCTCGGGTTGCCCGACGACGAATAAGAAGGAACCGACACAGGCTTGTTCTGAGCGGCGGCGCCCTCCGCGCCTGAGACGGTGATGGGCTGCTGCCCCTGCACCGGCCTTACCCTGTACATCAGGCGCGCGCCGGCGCCGAGCTCCCTGCGGAGTGTCCTGCTGAGGATATCCAGAAATGCGCTCTCCAGATAACTTCTGTAGTAATCGGTAGGGACTTCGATGGTCAGAGTGCTGTCCACAAGAGATACGGGCCTGATAGGTTTGAACCAGGTCTCGTACTGCTGGGGCTCTATGTTCTGCTTGATAATGTGCAGACAGTCCTCCCACACTTTTATGTGTTCAGCGTTTTCTTGCATCAATGTTAAAGGTAAAGCGATTGGTTACTTCACTAATCGTCGGACTGCAAAGGTGGGGGAAAAATTCTTAACAAAAAATATTTTTTTATGTTGTTTATTAATTTTTTTTGGCTTATATTTTTAAGAAGGGCTCCTAAAAATAAGAGGCCCTCATTTCTTTGAATATCAGCAATTTATAAAGTTTACAAATGTGTAAGTTGTTGATAATCGTGGTTATTATAATTTGGAATTATTCCAAATAAATGTCTACCACTAATTGACGCGGCTGATGCTGTCTCCCTCTATCTTGACAAGGAAACAATCGGGGTATTTTTTGGAGATCTCGCCCATCTTTCTCTTCGCTTCCTCCTTGGTTTCACTAACCGCGATTACATATCTATACAACTTCCCGTTCGCAGACTTTTTAACAACAGGTTTATAACCGAGAAGCCTGCCGTCCCCCTCCGGCAGTTCTCGCGACAGAGTCGCTATCTGCACCCCGTACCTGACAGATCCACTGTCGTCGATGACCTTCCCTTCGTCAGCACCGACCTGAGCGGTGGTCTTTACCGGTTCCGGTTTGCTGACCTGCATTGAACTGTCGTATTCCTTCTTGTAGGCCTGGAAGGCTTTGTAGAGGCACTCTGCGAGGTCCTTGCGGGTTTTCTCCTGCCTGAGCGCAGCGAGATCCTGATCGTTGCTTATGAAGCCCAGCTCGACCAGCACCGAAGGCATAGAGGTTTTCCACAAGACGTAGAAAGGATCCTGGCTTACCCCGCGGCTGTTCCTGATAGGTCCGCCCTTCAGGTTGTCGCCTATTATCTCCGCGAACTGGATGCTCTGCTCCAGATACGCGCTCTGCATCATAGTCATAAAGATGTAAGACTCCGGATCCGCAGGATTGAAGCCCGCAGTGGCGGGGTTGTAATCGTCGTCGAGCATAATCACGGAGTTTTCGCGCTGCACCATCGCCAGGTTCGCCTTGTACAGGTCCGTGCCCTCTTTGTGCGACTGTCCGAGCACGTGCACAGAGTATCCGTTGGGGGTTGTACTGAACGCGGAATTGATATGGATGGAAATAAACAGGTCCGCGCCCGCTTTATTTGCGATTTCGGCACGGTCATTGAGGGTAACGAAGTGATCGGTGCTGCGCGTCAGGATCACATTGACTTCCGGATAGCCTTCGCGGATCTTGTCCGCAAGGTTTTTGGCTATGTCCAAGACGAAATGCTTCTCCTGCGACTGGCCGTCTTTGCTCACGGCTCCGGGGTCCTTGCCTCCGTGACCCGCGTCGATGACGACCGTGCTGAGCGAAAGTTTGTCGCTGGAAAGGGCCGTTATGGATAGAGCCAGAAGGAACAGAAGCGAAGTCAGGATGCGTCTCATCGTTGATAACTTGGAAATAAAGTAGTATATTTGCGGCTCTACAAAAATAGCAATTTTGCGCAATAAATACATCCACACCCTGCTGATTCTTATCACCCTGCTGACGCTCGGCGGGGCGGATGCTTTTGCGCAGAGAAATGCAAACCGCAAGCCTCTGGCAGGCGGCGCCCGTCCGCAGAAAGAGAAGGTCCTGCCCGATTCCCTGGAGCTTGCAAGGCGGGATTCGCTGCACAGGGCCGATTCCCTTTTCAGGGTCGACTCCCTGAATATGCTCAAGAACAGCTCCCTGACCCAGCCGGCTTTTTCGTCCGCGCGCGACTCCATCGTGGAGGTCTTCACGGACGGCAAGAGGAAAATCTACTACTACGGCGACGTCACAGTCCAGTATCAGGACATCACCCTCAAGGCCGAGCGTATGGAGTACGACCTTAACACGGGTGTGTGCTATGCCCACGGCGTTCAGGACACGCTTACCGGAGAATGGATAGGCCGGCCGGTGATGACCCAGGCCGGAAAGACCTACAATATGGCGGAGGTGAAGTACAATTTCAACAACCGCAAAGCCAGCATCAAGCAGGTCATTACTTCGGAGGACGACGGCCTTCTTCACGGCGACCACGTGAAGATGATGCCGGACAAATCGATCAACGTGGACCACGGCAAATACACGGTCTGCGACCTCGAGCATCCGCACTACTGGATGGAGCTGTCCGTGGCGAAAGTGGTCACCAAACCCAGCCGTAAAACCGTGTTCGGCCCTGCCCACCTGGTGGTGGCCGACGTGCACCTTCCCTTCGTGGGCATACCCTTCGGTTTCATCCCCAAGCGCCCGGAAAGGGCTACCGGTCTGCTTATGCCCACCTTCGGCGAGGAGACCGCGCGAGGCTTCTATATGCGCGACGGCGGTATGTACTTCGTTTTCGGCGATTATCTGGACCTGTCGGTCACGGGTGATTACTACACCCTCGGTTCGTGGGCCCTCGACGTGAACTCGCGCTACAAGATCAACTATAAAGCCAACGGTTCGTTCTCGATGACCATTTCCCACGACCAGGTGGGAGAACAGGGCTCCCCTGACTTCAACAGTTCCGGCAACTTCGGCCTCAGGTGGCAGCATTCGCAGGACAGCAAGGCCCATCCGGGGACATCGTTCAGCGCATCGGTGAACTTCTCCAGCCCTCAGAACAGCAAATACAACTCGCGCTCCGTCAACGAAGCTCTCCAGAACCAGATATCGTCTTCAATTTCGTATTCCCACAACTGGGGAGGCAAGGTGAATCTCTCGATCAACGCCCTGCATAGCCAGAACTCTAGGGACAGTTCGTATTCCTTCACCCTGCCTAACGTCACCCTGTCCGTCAGCACATTCTATCCCTTCAAGAAAAAGAACCGTGTGGGCAAGGAAAAACCGTGGGAGAAGATATCCTTCGGCTACAGCACTTCCTTGCAGAACAAGATCAACTTCTACGCAAGGGACTGCCTCGATACCCTGGGGAATTTCGATATGGACACGGCGCTTGGTCTGACCGACAAGTTCAAGAACGGTATGTCGCACAACTTCTCGATAGGTCTGCCAAGTTTCCAGCTGTTCAAGTATTTTAACTTCAACCCTTCCATCAGCTACGGCCAGAGTTGGTTCTTCAGGGCCAGCGAAGCCGTCTATGATGCCGAGCAGAACAAGGTCGTCCTGCAGGAAGGAAAAGCCTTCAACCATTTCGGCATCACCCAGACCTATTCGGGATCACTCTCGATGAGCACGCGCCTCTACGGTATGTTCAACTTCGGGCGCTACAGCAAGGTGCAGGCGATAAGGCACGTGATCTCCCCATCAGTGAGTATGTCGTTCAGCCCGGAGAAAGGCAATATAGGGCAAAACGGTTGGACGTCCCTGACGTACACTGACAAAAACGGAGAAGAAAAGGTCTACGAGTACAATATGTATCAGGGCCAGTTAGGCTCCTACCCCAGCAAAGGCAAGAGCGCCACGGCGAACATCTCCATAGGCAACAACCTCGAGGCCAAGGTGCGCGATCCTGCGGACAGCACGGGCAAAGGCAGCAAAAAGGTAAAACTCCTCGACCAGTTGAACTTCAGCTCCGGCTACAACTTCCTCGCCGACTCCCTTAAGATGAGCAAGGTCAGCGCCTCGATGAGCACCAACCTGTTCGGCAAGGTGAACATTAGCGCCAGCGCCGCTTTCGACCCGTACGCCGTGTATGCCGTGAACGGGAGCGCGAGGCGTTTCAACACCTTCGCCGTGATGGCCGGGCAGGGGCTGGCCCGCTTCACAAACGCTTCGGCATCGGCGTCCTACTCCATTTCCGGCAAGGGTACGATCAACGGCAACGACGGCCGCGAGGACAGCAGCAGCCCGGCCGATTACTACCAGAGAATATACTATCACCCCGTCACGGGCGAGTATGTTCCCGGCGGCTGGCTGTATTATACCAACCCCAACGTGCCGTGGTCGATGAACTTCAACACTAGCTTCAACTGCACGATCAACGACAAATACGACAAGGACCTCGACGCCCTCGTGAAGGAGCCCAAGTATACAGCTACCCTCGGTATGAGCGGTAATATCAAGCTCACTCCGAGAATGTCCATCAACGCTTCCTCCGGCTACGATTTCATCGCGAAAAAGATAACGACGACGCAGATCAGCGCCACCTATGACCTGCACTGCTTCAACATCGCGGTTTCGTGGGTCCCGCTCGGTACCTGGCAGTCGTACAGCTTCAAGATTGCGGCAAACGCCGCATCCCTTGCAGACCTGCTTCGCTTCAAGAAGAGCAGCAGCTATTGGGATAGATAAAATTTTTACTATATTTGCATCGTCAATTCGATAATGCAGCGGCAGTTCTGCCGTACAACTCTATAATTTTCAACTATGACACATCGTCTTTACGACCTCAGTCAGATGAGTCGTGAGCAGCTCGAAGAAATAGCTTCGGGCCTCAAAATCAAATCAATCAAGAAACTTGACGACGAAAACCTCGCCTACGCAATATTGGACGCGGAGGCCAGCTTAGCGGCATCCCAGCCCGAACCCGAAAAGCCCGAGAAGAAAAAGCGCGGCCGCAAGCCGAAGGCCGAAAAGGCTGAAAAGGCCCAGGAGCAGCCTGTAAAGGAAGAAGCGAAAGCGGAAGAACCCAGGAAAGAGGCTGCCGAGCCGGAGAAACCTGCTCCGAAGAAACGTGGCCGTAAGCCCAAAGCTCAGAAGGTCCAGGAAGAGCAGCCGAAGCAGGAAGAAGATCCTAAAACCGCGGCGATACTCGCAAAGGCCCAGGAAAGGCTCGATCAGAAGAAGAATCAGGGCAGGCAGCACAACAATAACCAGAACCAGAATCAGCCCCAGAAACCGAAGGCTCCCGAGTATGAGGGCACCGTGGAGGCTACTGGCGTGCTTGAGATTATGCCCGACGGCTACGGTTTCCTGCGCAGTTCTGACTACAACTACCTGAACAGCCCGGACGACATTTACATCTCCCAGCAGCAGATCAAGCAGAATGCCCTGAAGAATGGAGATACCGTCACCGGTGAGATCAGGCCTCCCCGCGAGGGCGACAAGTACTTCCCTCTCGTGAAGGTCAAGTTCATCAACGGCCGCACGCCGGAGTTCATCCGTGACCGTGTGCCGTTCGATTTCCTCACCCCGCTCTTCCCGGACGAGAAGTTCAACCTGCTCGGTCACGGACACGGATCGGATCCGTCTTGCCGCATCGTGGATATGTTCTCCCCTATCGGAAAGGGTCAGCGCGGCCTCATCGTGGCACAGCCGAAGACCGGTAAGACTATGCTCCTCAAGAGCATCGCTAACGCAATTGCGGACAATCACCCGGAGGTCTACGAGATCGTGCTTCTTATCGACGAGCGCCCGGAGGAGGTTACCGATATGCAGCGCAGCGTGAAAGCCGAGGTCGTGGCGTCGACCTTCGACGAGCCGGCCGATCACCACGTAAAGGTGGCGAATATGGTGCTTGAAAAGGCCCGCAGGCTGGTGGAATGCGGCCACGACGTGGTGATTCTGCTCGACTCGATCACCCGTCTCGCCCGCGCTTACAACACGGTCCAGCCCGCGTCGGGCAAGGTGCTCACCGGTGGTGTGGACGCGAATGCCCTTCAGAAACCCAAGCGCTTCTTCGGCGCTGCCCGTAATGTGGAAGGCGGCGGTTCGCTCACTATCCTCGCGACAGCCCTTACGGAGACCGGTTCGAAGATGGACGATGTTATTTTCGAGGAATTCAAGGGTACAGGCAACTCCGAAATCCAGCTGGACAGGACGCTGGCGAACAGGCGTATCTTCCCTGCCGTGAACGTGGTGCTTTCAGGTACACGCCGCGACGATCTCCTTTACGAGAAGTACAACGGTCAGAGGATATGGATCCTGCGCAAGCTCCTGGCGGATATGAACCCGACCGAAGCGATGAACTTTATGCTTCAGCTTATGGACGAGTATAAGACCAACCAGGACCTTCTGGACAATATGAACAAGGTAAGCCCGCGCGAGGCGAAGTACTACGACTCGTTCTAACGGTAGAACTTTTCGTTGTCGATATTGGATTGTTCCTTGCTGAACAGCCCCGCGACGAAACCGAGACCGTAACCCCAAAGCTGCACGTAAGCAGCCCATACACTCAGGAGCCCGACTTTCGGGCTCTTGTTTTGTATCGAGGAGTCTACAAACACAAGAAGCGCGTAAAGGACGTCAAAGGGCAGTATAAGGCTGAGGACGACAAATACCAGCGGGAAGAGGTGTACGAGCCTCAGAGAGCCCGGATGACGCCTTGTAAGGGCTATCCTCGCCTTGCCGGAGTTGCGGACCTGGCGGTAGAACTTGCGGAAGTCAGTGCGGCGCTTGTGGTAGAGCCAGGCGTCAGGAATAAGCGCGGTCGTGAATCCGGCCTCGACCACTCTCATACTGAAGTCCACGTCTTCGCCGAATCGCATCGCGGAGAAACCGCCCAGATGAGCGAAGACTTCGCGTTTTACGCCCATATTGAAGGAGCGCGGGAAGAAGCGGGTGATCTTACGCTTGCCGCCGCGTATGCCGCCCGTGGTGAAGAACGAGGTCATCGAGTAGCTGATTGCCTTCTGCACCGGGGTGAAATCGTCGCCGCCGCGGTCGGGTCCGCCGAAGGCGTCGGTGTTGTTCTGCTTGAGGTGGTTTTCTATAGCTTCGAAGTATCCTGCGGGAATGACAGTATCGGAGTCCAGAATGAGAAGATAATCGCCTTTTGCCCTCTCGGCGGCATAGTTGCGCGCCATCGCAGGGCCTCCGTTTTCCTTATATAGATACTTTATGTCGAGTATGTCAGCATACTGATTTACAATGTCTTCGCATTTGACAGAAGAGCCGTCTTCCACCACCAGCACCTCGAAGTCGCGGAAGGATTGCGCGGCTATGCTGGCGAGGAGTTCGGACACTTCGTCCGGGCGATTGTAAACCGGGATGATGACGGAGTACTTCATTCTACTCGAATGCGACGGGGATGAAGAATTCCGGGCGATGGAAGTCCGGATTCGGGGTGTCGATGGGCGCGTAGCTCAGGAAATGCGGAGTCTCGAGAAGGTCGCCGCATTTGTAGAAGTTTGCCTTTATCTGAAGAGCGTCGAACGACTCGAGGTTCAGGGCCTCTGCCGGTATTATCAGGCACACCTCCCAAGGCCCCGCCTGCTTCTCGGCGAAAGGTTTGTCGCCAAGTGATGACCATCTGTCGATCAGATTGGTGATCTCTGAAGGCGCCTTAACTCTGTCGTTACGGCCCTCCCCCTTTGCGAGAAGGATTTTGCCTATGCAGTTGCATTCGAGATTGTAATAAACTTTCCCGTCCGTGCTGCTGAAAAATTCCACACAAGAGTCTTCCCATACATTTCCACCGTCCTCGCCCGCCGCGGCCCTGGAGGTCTTCTCCACTACTCTGTAGTGCAGGAGTATCTTGTCTCCGGTGTGCGCCATTGCGAACTCTACCAGGGGCTTGTAGGGAAACTGCCCGGGCCAGTTCAGTACATCGATCTTTTCGTAGGAAATACCTTCTTCCTGAAAGAGTTCAGGAATGTCAGCTGCTTTGAATCCCGTCTCGGGGAGGTATACTTTTCTAATCATAGTTCAAAGATAAGAATAAAAAGCGTACATTTGTCGTATGATGTTCGAAGATACCATATGCGCTCCTGCATCGCCGATTGGTTCGGCTGCCATATCTGTTATCAGAGTCAGCGGACCTGATGCTTTGGACGCTGTGGACAAGCTGGTCGTCTTCAGGCGTGGCATTGCAGCAGAGTCGAAGGGCTTCGAGGTAAAATTCGGTGTGGTTCCCAATGTGGACGACGTTCTGGTCTCTGTTTATCGTGCACCTCACTCGTACACTGGTGAGCACGCAGCTGAAATTGGTTGCCACGCTTCGCCGTATATAGTATCAGTAATACTTCAACGCTTGATCAGGGCTGGCTGCCGAATGGCAGAGCCCGGGGAATTCACCAAAAGGGCCTTCCTTAACGGAAAGATGGATCTAGCCCAGGCAGAGGCCGTGGCAGACCTCATCGCCGCCGATTCGCAGGCTTCGCACAGGCTTGCCTTTGCCCAGATGAAAGGCCGTTATTCGGAAGAATTCCGCGAGTTGCGAGCCCAACTGGTAGAACTGGCCTCTCTGGTTGAACTCGAGCTTGATTTCAGCGAAGAAGAGGTCGAATTTGCCGACCGCGGCAAGCTCGCCGGCCTGCTCGAACAGGCACGCACGCGGATCGAGGCCCTGATGGCCTCCTACCGCGTAGGCAACGCCGTTAAAACCGGCGTGCCTGTCGCCATCGCCGGCGCGCCAAACTCCGGCAAGAGTACCCTGCTGAACGCTCTTCTCTGCGAAGACCGCGCTATCGTCTCGGACATTCCGGGAACTACCCGCGACACCGTGGAAGAAACTATGGTCGTGGACGGCGTCCGCTACCGCTTCATCGACACGGCCGGCCTGCGTGAATCTGACGACACGATCGAAAAGCTCGGCATCGAGCGTTCGATCGATAAGCTCCGTTCCGCGGCCATCATTCTGGCCGTTCTCGATGCCACCGCCACCCCACAGGAAAACCTCGCCTCCGCGAAAACCATCTCCGCCGAACTCTCCCCTGACCAGAAGGTCCTTTGGATACTCAATAAAAGTGACATCGCCCCCCGCGATCCCGCCATAGTCAGTGAAAACATTCCCGACCTGATCGGGGATCTGCACGCCATCACGGGTGATACGCTCCGCATCTCCGCCCTTAACGGCACCGGACTGGATGAACTCCGCGATGCCATCACCGAGTGCGGCTACGGCACGACCGAAGACGCTGTCGTGACTTCAGCGCGCCACTACTCCGCCCTCTGCGAAGCTGCCGAGGATTTGGCACGTGTCTCTGACGCTTTGAATAAGAATCTTTCTGGCGACCTCCTCGCCGAAGACCTGCGCGCCGCCATCTCTACCCTCGGTTCCATCTTCGGTGAAATCACCACCGACGACCTCCTCGGCGAGATCTTCAGCAAGTTCTGCATCGGAAAATAATGCCCCGAAGCGCTATTTCGCGCGGAGGGCGCTGTCTACCTGGTGGGAGTAGGAGACGACGAGGGAATCAAGATCTAGTTCAGGTTTTCTAAAGTCATATTGATTCAATTCCTGCTCTTCGTATTGGTCGGCCGCTCCCAGGTTGTCTGTAAATTCCATTATTTCGGCTTCTGGGATGCCGATGAGACTCATATTCTTCCTGTTTTCCTGGCGTATGTAGGCTGCCGCATAACTTAGCCATCCACGCATAGTGTGGATGTTCTTAAGTTTGGATATCATCTCCTTCTCACTAAGAAGTTTCTCTATCCACGAAACGCCCGGATAATGATCGGGGTGGGAATAAACGGCGTCATTTATTTTTGTTATCGCGTCAACGCTGCCATTGTAGTACTCCTCTATCATATCGATTAAGGAGAAGCATTGACCCACATTGTCGATGAACTGGAAATTCCCGATATTCTTCCAGGTGTCTATATTGCCGCTGAAAATCTTTTCGGCCGTTTTGTCGTGGCTGATAACAGGCAGGTTAATCACGTCTGAATAAGCGTCAATCAATAAATCATCGCCCAATTTGGCCACATCATCGTGAGGGATGTTCACGAGCCAGGTAGCGACACTGTCTTTGTGGGCAAGACTTGGCTCAAGATCATCAATATCTCGAGCGAACTGTTCGATGCTGCTCATTACCATCAATGCCGTGAGCTTGCGCTCATTCTTCTGGTTGATACGATTGACGAGCATAGTCGTGCCGAAAGTCAAGCTGATGGACAGGGTTGTTGCTGCGAAAGCGACCAGCAGGTCCTTTACCCAAGTTGGTGATTTCTTTTCAGTATTCATCATTCTACATTTTTTCGAACTTGTACCCCAGGTGCCGCAGTTCGATTGCGGCACCTATTTTATACATTACTTCGACGCTCACCAGGAATAGCCTGTAAGCCTCGGCGGTGCCGGGTTCAGCCTGGGATTTCATCAGGAAGTTGTAGGCAGCGGACGAGCAGGCCATCATCGCGGCGACGCTGTTTTTTCGTTCTTTGAGGATGGTGTCCGTGATGTGGTCGTCCATATCGTCGAAGCGTCTTTCGCCCTGGAAATAGCTGTACGGAGTTTCCTTGTACTTTTCCCAGTCTTTGTCCCAGAGGAGCGCCACGGCCATTCCGAGGTAGCCCGCACAGGCAAGGCAGTACTCAGGGTAGCCGTTGAACTCGCGCACTGCATCGCCATAGAAGGAAGGAGCATAACGAAGCCAGGCCTCGTCGAGATCCGGAGTCTTCAGCAGAGTTCCTTTAAGGAATCCATCCCCCGTCGCCACCTCGAGAAGGCAGGCGGTCAAATCTTCGCGATATTGCTGTTCGGCTGAAATCATAGTAACACAAATTTAGAGTTTTTCACTATCTTTACAAAACGTATGGCAAAGAGTGACAACCCTGTTTACAAAGGCGGCTGGCAGTTCAAGGACGTGATCCTTGAAAAGCTTGAAGGCCCCATCGGAGAGGGCGATGTAACCTTTCCCAACGGAGATCGCTTCCACGGCTGGTTCCACCTCAATTACGCCCATATCGGCGGCCCTGCGTACGCGGCTGACGGCCGGTACGATTTCGCTGACGGCTCATACATAGACAAAGCCTGGATCAACTTCTCTTCTTCCGGCACATACTTCGCCCTGCACGGGCAATTCCGCGTCCATCATCCGGACGCCCCGGACAGCATAGCGATGTTCATCGGAAACAAGCGCTACGGATTCGAGCTGGTGCTGGACGAGAAGTCTCCCTACGTGATTGAGTGGTATGCGAATGAAAAAGCACCAGAGAGCCGCAAATGGGAGCTTCTGGACTATTCCATCGACGAACCGGGCGAAGGCTGCCTGAATCTGACGCTGAACCTGAAAGGTGCGGACGGAGTATACAAGGTAGTCCAGAACGGCGGCTCGTACGACTCGGATAATTACGGCGGATATTCCTACGATCCTGCGACAAGGGTGAGCGTCTACTTCCCCACCGGCAATTCGATGGATCACTACGGCGACGACCTCAAGTGGCTCAAGCCCTACAACGGATTCATCACCGTCCACGACGCTGCTGCGATGAAATACCGCCAAGAGCACTGGGAGGACGGAAAACGGGTCGATGACACCGAGTGGAAACGAGATGCTCTGGCGAGCAAGTCGCTCGAGATCCCTATGCCGCTCGCGCCGGTTTTCAATACCGAAGCCAAAGTGTGGCCCGACGGATATATCGACTACGGCTATTCGTGGATCTATGAAGGACCGCTCGAGAACGACCGGCCGGAAGGCAAGGGAGTGCTCTATGGACGCGAGGGTTCTTCCTACGAGGGATCACGCTACGAAGGTGAGTTCCACGCAGGACTCTGCCACGGCCCCGGCCGCTTCACGAATGAAAAGGCCGGCATAGTGCAGGAAGGCGTGTTCATCGACGGCGTTTTTCAAGAGCCGGAGGCTCCGGACGGCCCGATTATTCTGCACGCCCGCCACGGGCATAAGTACTGGAGCGCAGGCGGTTCTGACAGGGATTGGGATTACACAGAGAGTGAATATGAAGTCAAGCTGGGTTCCCTGCCCTTCAGCGGCTTCCACTCCTATAAGGTGGTCCGTATTCAGAAAAACTGCATCACCATCCAGACCTATGAAGGGATGAAGATCATACTCCCGGGGTCCGAGGTGCAGTACTACGAAGAAATCGAAGGCCGTGAATGGTCCGACGGCTGCGTCTACGACGGAGATGATTATGTGCTCAGACTAACCTGGAATAAATAATATGTTATTGCAGATCTTAAAACTCCTTGGCTCGCTCGCGATGTTCCTTTACGGAATGTCGCTGATGAGCGGAGGTCTTCAGAAAATGGCCGGAAACCGTATGAGGCAGTTTATGGCCAAGATGACCTCGAACAATTTCAAGTGTATTCTGACCGGTATCGTGGTCACCGCTATGGTGCAGAGTTCGACCGCCACTACCCTTATGATAGTGAGCTTCGTGAACGCGGGTCTGCTCGCGCTGAGCAACGCTATCGCCGTGATTATGGGCGCCAACATCGGAACCACCGTGACTGCGTGGATCTTCGCCCTTAGCTTCGGCGGCGGCAGCTGGAGTATAGCGACAATAGCGATTCCCCTTATGTTCTTCGCATTCGTGGCGATGAGCATAAAGAAATACGCCAACCTGGGCGAGTTCCTTATGGGTTTCGCGTTCCTGTTCCTCGGCCTCTCGATCTTGAAGGAAACGTCCACCGTGCTGCTGGACAATGAGGGCGTGCGCGTATTCCTGGGCAACCTCTCAGGCCACGGCGTGGGCAGTATCTTCCTCTTTATGCTGGCCGGCGCCGTCATCACCCTGATGCTCCAGAGCTCCGCCACGGCGACCGCTATCACGATGCTGCTCGTCGCGCAGGGCTACATCCCGTTCACTATGGCGACCGCTATGGTCCTCGGCAGCAACCTTGGAACCACGGTGACCTCGAACATAGCGGCGACAGTGGCCAATATGAGCGCTAAGCGCACTGCCCGCGCACACTTCCTTTTCAACCTGTTCGGCGTGATTCTGACGCTGCTGCTCTTCAAGCCGTTCCTCAATCTGGTAGGCCTTTCAGTAGCGGCGCTGGGCTTCCCTAACCCGGTCACGATCAACTTCGCTGACGCCGATCCCGTAACCCGGGAGCATCTGGTATCATCTCTGCCGTACAGCGTCGCCGTGCTGCATACCGTATTCAATGTAATTACCACCCTCATCCTCGTCTGGTTCATCCCTCAGCTTGAGAAACTCGTAACGCTGATGGTGCCGTCCAAGGGTGATTCGCCCGAGTCCTACAGGCTCAAGTATATCGGTGTGGGTAAGCTTGCAACCGGCGATCTTGCGCTTAACAGCGCCAAACTGGAGGTCGTGGAATTCGGACACGTCTGCCGCCAGGACCTCGATTTCATCCGTTCGGCTATTAACGCCGGCTCGATGAAAGAGTTCGAGGAAGTGGACAAGAAACTGGTGCAGTATGAGGACATCACGGACAATATCGAGCGTGATATCGCCGCCTATCTGCAGGCTGTTTCCGGCAATGAATTGAGTACAAGCGGTCTGGCGCGCGTGCGCGAGCTCTACCGTATCATCGGCGAGATGGAGTCGCTGGGCGACAGCGGCGAGACCGTGGGCAAGATCCTGGCCCGTCTGTGGGACCACGAAGGCAAGTTCACCGACAAGATGCTCGAGCGCCTGAACCATATGGTCGGCCTGCTGGAAGACGCCTTCGCTGCGATGGACCACAATCTCAGCACCCCTCTGGTAGAGCTTAACGACATTAGCAATGCAGAGGCCGCGGAGAAGGCCATCAACGAATACCGCGACCGTCTCCGCAACGAGCACCTATCGAACATCGAAAAGAAGAGCTATCCCTACGAAACAGGTTCCTTCTATATGGACCTCGTCAACTGCTTCGAGAAGATGGGAGACTTCCTGATCAACATCTCCCAGGCAGTTCTGGGCGCGAAATCAGCATAAAAAAAGGCAGCCAAACGGCTGCCTTTTTCAATTGAATAACGACTAATCGACCACTGCACGGGCCATAGAGTCTTTGTAGTACTTCTGGTCCACGAAGACATCTTCCTTGTAAGGATTGATGTGGCGTTTCTTGGAGACGCAGATGATGTATCCGAGAGCGACTGCGTTGGTAAGGAGTGCCAGGGCGCTGATCACGACCATCATAGTCGGGTTGGCTGCCACCTGAGAGGCTTCTACCGTTGTGCCGACGAGATCCGGAGTCACGGTCTGGCTGGTGATTCCGGCGGCAGCATAGAGTTGCGCTACAGTTTCTGCTCCCTGAGGATAAAGGACGGGCAGAGTCGCCCAAGAGAACCACTGTTTGCCGTCCATAAAGGTCTCCTGGAAGAGCGGGAACACCTGAGCGAACATACACCAGATAGCGAGGGTGTTGGCACGGTTCTGAATCCAGCCGCCACGGTTCCACAGCAGGGCTGCGACGGTCGGGGCGAGAAGCAGGGCGACACCGCAATACCAACTGTGAGTAGGCAGGCAGTTGTAGGTGTAGGCGAAGTTCCAGATGTCGTAGATGACGATGTAGACCCAGGTCATATCGGCCCAGATCATATCCTTCTTGTCCTTGGAAGGATACACGTTCCACCACGCGGTCATACAGAAGATGTTGATCAGACCGGCCACACCGTTCATAACGTTGTGCCAACCGCCGTACTGCCACACGCCCTCGGAAGTGAGCCACCACTTGTTCCAGCCGAAGATGGCGGACTCGAAGTCGGATGCGCAGGCGATGAGGATGTTGATAGCCACGATGATGAACGGGAACGGTTTGAACCAGTGCTTGGCTCCGATGCCCCACTTGTACTTTATCATCATAAAACCGATACATCCGGCCGTGGCTGCGTAGAGTTTGGCGTAGTGGAACCATCCGCGCATATAGACATGGGTCTGGTTCTCAAGTGCCCACTGCGCGCCGCTCTTCGCGCCTATCCAGATGGCGAGGAAGTACACGGTGAGGGCCAGAGGGATGGCCAGGAAAGTAATGATACCGCCGAACTTGGTGCGACGGGCGAACTCATTGAAGAGGATGAGGCCCAGAAGGACCACTATCATCATTCCCCATTGAGCAAGGGCGTTAGCCCCATAAACTTCAAAGAACATAATGATTGGTTATTGGTTAATAGAAACAGTTGCTTTCTTTTCCTTGATGAGGGCGTAGATGCCCCAGGCAAGCGTCAGGGCAAGAGCCATAGGCACTCCCACGACAAGAATCTCCCGCAGCATCACCTGCGCGCCCTCGAGTTCATTGAGGGCGGTAAAGAACGGGAATTTCCACGTGAGTTCGCCATTGATTATATGGTCAACCACGAGCATAAGCGTGCCTCCCCAGAGCATCTTCTCGAGGGCGGGCAACTGGCGGCCCAGAATGGTCTTCGGCTGATGATTGACTTTGCGGATAACGGTAACGGCTATCGCCTCTACCAAAGGTGCTATAAAACAAGCCATATTACTGAGTTTTGATTTCTATTTCCTTTATTTCAACTTCGTTGCCCCGAAGCAGCCACGTCCGGTCGCTGCCGCAGCTCGGGCATATCTTCCCGTGAGCTATGGTTGCGTACTCGCTCTTGCAGGAGTCGCACCAGGTCACTGCCGGAATCAGGTTTATCTTCAGCTCGGCGCCCTTCAGGAGATCTTCCCTGTCGGCAGCCCAACGCCAAACGTCCTGGAGGTATTCCGGGACGATGGTGGACACCTCGCCGATGTCCATCACCACCGCGTCGACGTGGTCAACGCCGTTCGCCTCAGCCGCCTCCTTGACGTCTTTAATAATGTAGAAGACTATTCCCAATTCGTGCATTACTTCTTATTGAACAGTATCTTTCCGGTACGTTTGATCATATACGGCAGAATTCCGTCGAATTTGTCCTCGGAGGTGCGCATAACGCTGGCTTCAGGATGTACGCGGAAGAGATGGATGGCGTCGAAGGCGCACTTGGTCGTGCAGATGCCGCAGCCTATGCAGCGGTTCTCGTCCACGACCGAAGCGCCACAGCTGAGGCAGCGGGCAGTCTCCTTCTTTACCTGTTCCTCTGTCAGGGTGCCGTGATACTCTTCGAATTTGCTCTTCGGCTTGTAATCTTCCGGAGTCTGGCGTGAACCGTTGTCGTAGCTCTCCACAAGGATATCCTGCTTGTTCAATTCGATGAAGTCGCGCCTGTTGCGGCCTATGGTCATATGGCCGTGCTGGACGTAGCGATGCAGCGATTCTGCCGCCTCCTTGCCAGCCGCAATGGCGTCGATAGCGAACTTCGGACCCGTGAACACGTCACCGCCCACAAAGATATCCGGCTCGGCAGTCTGGTAAGTCAGCTTGTCGGCGACCGGGTATACTCCGCGGAAGAACTCGACTTTCGTGTCCTTCAGGAGGTCCTTCAAAACGACTGTCTGGCCTATTGCAAAGATTACCATATCGGCGTCAAGCTTAATCAGCTCGTTCTCATCATATTCAGGCGCAAACTTGTGCTCTGCGTTGAACACGGACGTGCACTTCTTGAAGACGATGCCTTCGACCTTCTTTTCGCCGAGCACCTCTTTCGGGCCCCAGCCTGGATTCAGGACGACGCCGTCTTCGCGCGCTTCCGTGCGTTCCTCGAGCGATGCTGGCATAATGTCCTCAGTCTCGAGCGAAAGCATAGTCACTTCCGAAGCTCCGCTGCGTTTAGCGACCCTGGCCGCGTCGATAGCGACATTGCCGCCGCCCACAACAACCACTATGCCCTTGACCTTCACCTTGCCGCAATTCGCGTCGTGCAGAAAGTCTATAGCCGTGGTCGTGCCCTTGAGCGTCTCGCCGGGGATTCCGGGCAGACGTCCGCCCTGGCAGCCGATGGCGATGTAGAAGCCTTTGTAGCCCTCTTCGCGCAGCTGCGCTATGGTCACGTCCTTGCCCACTTCCACGCCCGTACGGATCTCCACGCCTATCTCGCGCATAATATCGATCTCGGCCTTGATAACGTCTTTGTCAAGCTTGTATGAAGGGATACCGTAGCGGAGCATTCCACCGGGTTCTTCATTCTTTTCAAAGACTACCGGTTTGTAGCCCATCGTGGCGAGGTAGTACGCGCAGCTCAGGCCAGCCGGACCGCCGCCTATGATGGCTATCTTCTCTTCCCAGCGGTCCTGAACGTTCGAGCAGATGTTCACCTCGGGGATGAAGCGGACGTCCGCCTTAAGATCCTGCTCCGCGATGAATTTCTTCACAGCGTCGATAGCGATAGGCTTGTCTATGGTGCCGCGGGTGCATGCGTCCTCGCAGCGGCGGTTGCAGATGCGGCCGCACACTGCAGGGAACGGGTTCTCGCGCTTGATCAGCTCCAGCGCCTCGGTATACTTGCCTTCGGCCGCCTTCTTCAGGTAACCTTGGACGGCGATGTGCGCCGGGCAGGCAGTCTTGCAGGGGGCCGTGCCGGTCGGGTAGCAGTTAATGCGATTGCGGTCGCGGTAGTCCTCGTTCCACTTGTGTTTGCTCCACTTCGCGGCGTCAGGAAGCTCCTGCTTGGGATATATCTGCGGGCCGCTCTTGGTACACAGCTTCTGGCCGAGCTTTACCGCGCCGGCCGGGCAATATTCCACGCAGCGCCCGCAGGCCACGCAGCTCTTGGGATCCACCTCCGCCACATAGGCGCTGCGGCTGAGGTTCGGGGTGTTGAAGAGCTGCGATGTGCGCAGGGCGTTGCAGATCTTGACGTTGCAGTTGCAGATGGCGAAGATCTTGCCCTCGCCGTCGATGTTGGTGACTTGATGCACGAAACCGTGGTCCTCCGCTTTCTTGAGGATGGCCATGGCCTCGTCGTAGGTTATGTCGTGTCCACGGCCGGTCTCTCTCAGATAATCGGCCATATCGCCCACTCCGATACACCAGTCGCGGTAGTCGTCGGCGCAGCCCTCATCCAGTTTCTTGCGGCCGTAGCGGCAGGAACAGATACCCACTCCGATGTGGCCTTCGTAGCGCTTGAGCCAATATGAGATATGCTCGATGTCGATGGATTCATTCTCCATGGAGATTGCCTTCTCCACTGGAATGACATGCATTCCGATTCCAGAGCCGCCCATGGGCACCAAAGGAGTGATGTGCTCCAGCGGCAGGAAGGTCATCCTTTCAAAGAACATTGCCAACTCAGGGTGCTTGTCCATGAGTTCGACATTCATATTAGTGTATTCTGCACTGCCGGGGACGAACATAGGAACCCAGTAGATGCGGTCTTCCCTGTTGAAGGTTGTGCCGGGGACAGGGCCATCCTTAGTGTATTTGTCACCGAAATCGTATTCGAGCATTCCGAAATATGAGAGTTTGTCAAGGAGGTCGTCCAAGCTCGCATCGTCCGGTGTGTAGTGCTTCTGCGAGTTCATTTCGTGCAGAAGCTGGTAGGAGTGGTGCTTGCGGACCTTGAAGAAGTCCTTCGGGAGCATATCCAGGAGCAGGTCGAGCGCGGCTTCGCGGGTGACCGCATCCATCTCGTCCTCGAAGAGGCAGGCAAGCCCCCAGTACTCAGGAGCCTCCGTAGTCATCTTAATCTTTCCGGGAACGCGGTCAGTGACGTGACGGACGAACTTGAGGAGTTTCTTGTTAGGATTTTTGTCGCCAAAGTGCTTGGGGACAAATTTGGTACTCATCTCGGGCATATTACTTCCAGTTTTTGATTTCTTTAAGGAGCCAGTCGGCTACTTGGTCGATTCCCTCTCCAGTCTTTGCGCAGATAGGGATGACTTCAGCTTTCGGGTTGCGCATATGCACGTATTGCCTGCACTTTTCGAGGTCGAAGTCGAAGTATGGCATCACGTCGATTTTATTGACTATGACAAGATCGCACACTGAAAACATCAGAGGGTACTTGAGCGGCTTGTCGTGGCCTTCGGGAACGCTGAGAATCATTGCGTTCCGGCAGGCTCCGGTGTCGAATTCCGCCGGGCATACGAGGTTGCCTACGTTCTCCAGGATCACGAGGTCCAGGTTGTCCAGGCTGACGTTGTCAAGACCCTGCCTTGTCATCTCTGCGTCCAGGTGGCACATTCCGCCTGTGTGCAGCTGAATGGATTCGATTCCTGTTGCGGCTTTGATTTTGACGGCATCCACATCGGAGTCGATGTCCGCCTCCATCACGGCTATCCTTATTTTGTCTTTAAGTCGGTTTATCAACTGGATCAGCGTCGTGGTCTTCCCGCTTCCGGGCGAGGACATAAGGTTCAGGAGGTACACTCCCCTGCTTTTCAACTCCGCACGCAGCTTCGCCGCATCCTTATCGTTATCCTCGAAAACGCTTTTCTTAATCTCGATTACTTTTACTTCGTCCATCCTGAGGGCGGTTTGGTTATCAGTCTTGCCAATATACGGATTATTTCCCGATTTTGGCGCCAATTCCGCCATTATCGGCGCCAAATGACCCATTCTCTCCCCATTTGGCGCCGTTTTGGGCTATTTTGGCGCCGGAGAGCGCTATTTCAATTGTTTTCGCGTATATTTGAGGTATGGAAACACGAAAGGAACTCGCGGCGGAAAAGAAGCGCTGCAACACACATAACTGCGCGCAGGCGGTAGCCTGCACCTATTGCGACCTGGTGGGTTTGCCGGAACAAACGGCGAAAGACATTGCCAGTTCGTTCGGAGCCGGTATGGGTAACCGTGAAGGCACCTGCGGGGCGATAGTAGGAGCAGGTATCATCCTTGGACTCAAGACGAAGGATCGCGAACTGGCCCGCAGCCGGATGAAGGAGATAATGGCCCGTTTCCAGGAGCGTAACGGCGCGACGCAGTGCCGGCAACTGAAGGGCATCGACACGGGCAAGGTCCTTCGCGACTGCCCCG
Source organism: Bacteroidales bacterium (assembly GCA_017615435.1). Next base: position 18,913 of record JAGAAF010000003.1, on the reverse strand, counting down.
ACTGCGTCGCGGACGCATCTGAATTCCTTGAAGAATATTTATAATTATGCTGAAGATAGGAGACAAAATGCCGTCATTCGAGGTCGTGGACCAGGACGGAAAAACGGTTAAGTCCGATGACTTTATCGGCAAAAAGACCATCATTTACTTTTACCCCAAGGACAACACCTCCGGCTGCACTGCCGAGGCCTGCTCGTTCAGGGATAATTATGCCGCTTTGACCGCTGCAGGGTACAATGTAGTCGGTGTCAGTAAGGACAGTGCAAAGTCGCACACCGGCTTCCGTGCCAAGTATGATCTGCCGTTCAGGCTTCTGGCAGACACCAGCACCAAAATGCTTCAGGATTTCGGCGCCTGGGGCGAGAAGAAGATGTACGGCAAGTCGGTTCTCGGCACTCTCCGCCGCACATTCATCTTCGATGAGAACGGCATCCTTGTCCGCATTATCGAGAAGGTCGACACCAAGAACGCCGCGAGCCAGATTCTGGAAGGCTAATGGAGTTCCATTCTTACGGTCAAGCCGGCGCACCGACACTGCTGCTCATTCCCGGGCTAGGGGTATCTCACGAGATATTCCTTCCGTTGATAGATTTGCTTAAGGACAGCTTTCAGATCACTGCTGTCGGCATAGACGGCTTCCTCCTTGGAAAAGAGTCTAAGTATACCTCCGTGGATGACCAGGCCGCGCAGGCAATCAACTATGTCCGCCAGAACCTTGGAGGCCGTCTGAGCATTGCGTATGGTCTGTCGCTCGGCGGAAAGATCCTCTCCCGCATCCTCGAGCGCAACGAGGTGCGCATAGATCACGCAATCCTCGACGCCGCTCCGCTGTTGCCGCTTCCGACGTGGCTGGTAGATCCGCTGAGATATTACCAGAGCGCAAATGTCTGGACCTGCTATCACTGGACTGGCCTATGGCGAAAAGTGTTCAATTCGCACTATTTCGACGTGCTGCTTGACGAATGCCGCAAGGTCTGGCCATACGGAAAAGGAGAAGCCGTCCGCGACGGGTACAAGGACGTGTATACACACAAACTGGAATCAATCCACGGCGAACACATCGAATTCTGGTACGGCACGAAGGAAGCCTTTGTCGCCAAACCACAGGTGGACCATCTTCTGAATATTTATCCCTCCGCTAAAATAACCGTCTTTGACGGAATGAACCACGGCCAACTACTTATCGACCGCCCCGACGAGGTCGCACGACGGATAACAGAGTCTGTCACTTTGCTCGAAAATCCGCCGAAATACAAATGATTTTTTAACTTCGCTTTGTAACACCTAATTCAATTAATTATGACAAACTTCACTGATTCGCAGGCTTTCTGCAACTACACCTTTTCACAATTAGGCCTTTGCTGGCACTTATACACTCCCGAGAACTGCGAGATTATCTTCAGATCACCTGAAGACTATAATGCGGGAATGTCTCTATTTGGAATAGCCGCACTGCTTTGCCCCAAAGTCAAGGTTCTCACTTTTGAAATAATGAGCAATCATATCCATTCGACCCTGGCAGGGAGCAAAGAGGATATTATTGCCTTTTTCAAACTGTATGCAAGCCTTCTCTCCAAGTATTTCAAAGAAGTTGGGCATCCCCCACTACCCAAAGTGTTTGAGTTGAATCTCAGACAGATTGAATCATTGGAAGATCTTCGCAATGTTCTTATCTACAATAATCGAAACGGCTATCTTGTTCACCCTGAACACTCTCCATTCTCATATCCCTATGGCGCCAATGCGTACTTCTTTAATCCCTTTGCAAAAGAGCTTTATAATACTGCCAAAGTGCCTGCCAGAGTCAAAGAATTGGAAAGAATGGCACATACTCACGCCGTACGGTCAATCGAAAAACCGGTATACTATCTTAATGGTCATATCTGCCCTCTATGCTTCTGCGATATCGTGACAGCCGAACAACTGTTCAGGGATGCCGCTCACTATTTTCATTCATTATCGCGCAGTATTGAGTCCCAAAGGCAAATAGCGAGAGAAATAGGAGACCGTGTTTTCTACACTGACGACGAACTCTATTCGACCGTATATGCTATAACTAGTAAAAAGTATGGTCTCCCTCCGGCGCAGTTACCGAGAGATGCTAAAACGGAGATGTCGAAAACACTCCATTATGATTACAATGCTAACAATAAGCAGATAGCACGAATACTGAAACTGGATTTGAGTGTTGTCAGCTCCTTGTTTCCCAGATAACGCCTTTCAGTAGCCGGCAGTCGGCGCCGTATTGCCAGATTTCCGCGCCATTTGGGAGTCACGCGCCCTCAATGGCGCCATTTTGTCGCAATATGGCGCCGTTTGGGGATTATTTGGGCAATTCGGCGCCATTATTGACCTTTTCGGCGCCGCGAGAAGACTAGAGTATGATCTCCATTGATTGGTATTGCACTTGCATTCCGAGGGCTTCATAGAAGGCCTGGGCGGAGGGGTTGCAGGACCAGACGTGGAGGGTGAGATTGTAGCAGCCCTGCTCGGCGGCATAGGCCTTGACAAATTCGAAGAGTTTCGTGCCGATGTGCCTGCCGCGGGCGGAGGCATCCACGCAGAGATCGTCAAGATAGAGGGTCTTGACGGGCTTCAGGCTGCCGCTATTGGCGAATTCCAGCGAGCAGAAGGCATAGCCGAGGACTTTGCCGTCTTCCTCATACACGAACACGGGACTGTCCGGATTCTCGAAGATATCCAGAATTTCCTGATCAGTGTATTTCTTGCCCTGGGACCGGAATAGATCCGGCCGGCCTTCGTGGTGGACCCTGAGCACCTGCCCGAGCAGGTCATTAATTGCCTCAAGGTCTCCGGAATTAGCTATGCGTATCATATCTGCAAATTTAAGATTTTATTCATACCTTTGATACTACGGAAAAACTGTAAATGATCAAGAGATTTTTCATAGCGGCATTACTTGCTTCGGCCTTCATATCAGCCTATGCCCAGGAGGATATAGTTCTGGAGAACGCCAAAGTCAAAATAGTGTTTGACGGGGGCTCGGAGTTCGGGATCAAGAGCTTCGTGATGGAGGGCGTGGAGATTGCAGCCGGCGAGACGACACCGCCGTGGGAACTAGAATTGCTCGGGCCCAGGGGTGAGAATCCCCTGCTCAAGCCCGGAATGGCATATTACGACGGTGGTACCAAGCGTTTCGATACCGCCCAGTTCAGGTGGCGCCTTCTCCTGGACGGCAGCACCGAGAATTTCGTGTTGATGACCGTCACCCTGGAGCCGGAGATGGAACTGCCGGAGTTCAACCTGTCGGTGATAGTGCCTGAAGAGTGGACGGTGACGGCTGCGGAGTACCCCAGAATCGCCGTCAGAAGGCCGGAGGGCGCGAAGGTGATAATGCCCGTGGGCTACGGTGTGAGATACGACGCGCCTGCAGGAGGCTGGCTGCGAGCCGAGTACCCTTCGTGCACAGGCGGCCTTCAAATGACTATGGCCGACAGCCCCGAGGGCACAATCTTCTTCAGCACCCGCGACGACGACGCATCGCAGAAGGTCCTCTGGATAGGATGCGAGGGTGACGCCCTGATATTTCTGCAAAAAACAATCGCGAATAAAGAGTGGACCGAGCAGATCGGCGGCAAAGGTATCTTCCAGGTTCCGTGGGCTTCCGTTATCGGTTTCACTCGCGAGGGCTGGGAGCAGGCGGCCCTGAAATGGTACCGCCCGGCGGCGCTGCAGTACAAATGGGGCCGGATGAGCTTGCCCGAGCGCATTATTCCCGACTGGCTGCGCGATGTGGACGTGTGGCTGTGCCCGCAAGGAGCTAGCGAGGAGACTATGGACGGCGTCAGGCGTGCTATCGGCTATTTCGGGAAAGGCGTGGGGCTGCACTGGTATCAGTGGCATCAGACCCCCTTCGACACAGATTATCCTAACTTCTTCCCTGAAAAGGAAGGCTTCGCCGGGATGGTCAAGGAAGCTCAGGATCTGGGCGGCCACGTCACCCCGTACATCAACGGTCGCCTATGGGATGCCGGCAGCGCGAACTTCGTGACAGAGGGTGGAGCGGATGCAGCGTGCCGTAAAAACGATGGCCGGCTTTATACGGAAATCTATGGTTCCAAGGTCATCAACGCGGTAATGTGCCCGTCCACTCCAAAGTGGCAACAGATTCAGCTGGAACTGAACCGCCGTATTCTAGACAGCCTCGGCGCACACGGCGTCTACATCGACCAGATAGCGGCCGCGAAGGGCGAGGCCTGCTATGCTGAAGTCCATCCTCACCCGAAAGGCGGCGGTGAATGGTGGCACCTTGCCTATCGCAAGATGCTTCAGAAGATACGCTCCGAAGTCTATAAGCCAGACCAGGCGATGACCACCGAGGAGAATGCGGAGTGCTACATAGACCTTTTCGATATGATGCTGGTTGTCAATTCGCCGCACGGACAAGGAATCGAGATGGTCCCGCTCTTCCCTCTCATCTATTCCGACCGCTGCATCTACAGCGGATTCACCTACATCCCGCATATCCTGAACGACGGCTCGTTCGACTATATGACTATGAAAAGCCTGCTCTGGGGCGCGCAGCTGGGCTGGATTGATCCGAGAGCAATACTCCGCGAAGAGAACGCCGCGCAGGCGGAATTCCTGCGGACTCTCGGAGAGTTCCGCAGAGGAAGCCACGACCTCTTCGAGGGTGGCCGCTTCCTCGGGGAATTCGCCCCGGGCGGCGATAACCCTGAAGCCGATATTCCGGGTTACCAGCGCACTCATCTCGTGATGGGCGCTGAATGGGCGCCCATAAAGGGCCGCAATGCCTATATACTGGTGAATATGGACATTCAGGCGCACAAAGTGTCCCTTCCTTCCGGACGAAACGTAAGCGTGCCTGCGCGGGCCGCTCTGCGCGTAAGGAAATAATTTACTATCTTTGCGGCCGAAAATAGACTAAAACCTGACACAATGATAGAGATCGTAAAAGTCACGAACCGACGCCAGATGGGCAAATGGGTGGACTTCCCTCTCGACCTTTACAAGGATTGTGAGAACTATGTCCCGGCCCTCAGAGGCGACGAATTCGACACTTTCAACCCCAGGAAGAACGACGCCTACGAGTATTGCGAGGCGGAATGCTATCTCGCCTATAAAGACGGAAAGGTGGCCGGCCGTATAGCAGCCATCATCAACCATAGCGCCAACAAGCGCTGGGGCAAGAACGAGGTGCGCTTCGGCTGGATAGACTTCATCGAGGATATGGAGGTGCTCAAAGCCCTCATCAAGGCCGTGGAGGACTTTGGCCGCGCAAAAGGCTGCACGGAGATTACAGGCCCGCTGGGCTTCACCGATATGGACCGTGAGGGCCTTCTGGTGGAAGGTTATGAAAACCTTTCCTCATTCACCTGCATCTACAACTATCCTTACTACGGTGAGATGCTCGAGCAGCTCGGCTTCAGCAAGGATGTGGACTGGACCCAGAGGGTCGTAGACCTCGCTCCAGAACTCCCGAAGATGTTCAAGCTCGCACCCTACATCGCGGAGCGCTCGAAACTCCACGTCGCCGAAGGCAAGAGTATGCAGGACCTCTCCAAACGCTACGGAATGGAGATCTTCCATATGTACAACGAGAGCTTCGCGCCGCTCTACGGCTTCGCTCCGCTGACCGACAAGCAGATCAAGGGTTACCTTGCGACGTATATCCCCATTCTAGACCCCGACTTCGTGGCGGTGGTGGTCACGGACGAAGACAAGCCTATCGGCTTTGCCTTCTGCGTCCCCACCCTGGCCACAGCCGTGAAAAAGTCCAAGGGCCGCCTGCTTCCCCTCGGCATATTCCGCATCCTGAAGGCCCTCAAGCACCCTACGGGTCTCGAGGCCCTTATGATAGGCGTCCTGCCCGAGTACCAGGGCGCAGGCGCCCCCGTGCTCCTTTTCAAGAAGATCCACGAAAGCTGCATCAAGCGCGGAGTCAGCCGCATCATCCTTAACCCGCAGCTTGAAGAGAACTTCAAGGTCCAGACCCTTTTCGAACAGTATAATCCTTCCTTCTACACAAGAAGGCGTTCATACGTTAAGACAATATGAGATCAGCAATCTACGGCGCCGGTTCCCTCGGAACCATCCTCGGCGCTTTCATCACTAAAAACGGAGGCCAGATCGACCTCATCAACCATAACAAGGCCCACGTCGCCGCGCTGAAAAAAGACGGCGCCATGGTGGTCGGAACCCTCGAGTTCACCCAGAAGGTCACCGCCCTTACGGACGAAGAAATGAGCGGCAAGTACGACGTCATCTTCCTTCTCACGAAGCAGCAGAAGAACCGCGAGGTGGTCACCTTCCTGAAGGACTTCCTTGCCGACGACGGTGTGATCGTAACCCTCCAGAACGGCATACCCGAACTTCTGGTCGGCGAGATAGTGGGCGAAGACCGCGTCCTCGGCTGCACGGTCGCCTGGGGCGCCACAATGAAGGGCCCCGGCGTGTGCGAGCTCACCTCCGAGCCGGACAGCCTCACCTTCTCTCTCGGCAGCCTCAGCAAGAAGCCCAACCCCCATATGGACGAGGTCAAGGCTATGCTCGAGTTGATGGGACCCGTGGAGATAGACCAGAACTTCCTCGGCACCCGCTGGAGCAAGCTCCTCATCAACGCATCATTCTCCGGAATGAGTACCGTCTGCGGAACCACATTCGGCGGCGCCGCCAAGGATAAAGCCTCCCGCAAGATAGTCCAGGGCATCATCAAGGAGTGCATCGACGTCTGCGCTGCCGGCGGAATCAAGATCGAGCCCATCCAGGGCAAGGATATCGTGAAGCTTCTGGACTACAAGAGCTGCTTCAAGAAGTGGCTCTCATTCCAGATCATTCCCATCGCCATCAAGAAGCACGCGCTCCTCAAGGCCTCTATGCTCCAGGATATCGAGAACGGCAAGAAGACGGAGGTCGATGCCATCAACGGCGTCGTCTGCGCCTATGGCCGCAAGATAGGCTTCCCCACCCCTTACAACGACAAGGTGGTGGAGATTATCCACAAAATCGAAGAAGGAGAGCTCAAGGCTTCCTTCGACAACGTCAAACTGTTTTAATCAGGATTCTCAGTCCAGTAGGGGTCACGCTGAACAAGCGTGACCTCTTGCGTATAATCCGAGGAGTTGTAGACGAAGCGGAAATATGCGCGGTTGTAAATACCGCCCTGCAATTCGCCTATGATTATGTAGTACGTGTGACCGTTCTTGAAACGTCCGGCGTAGTTGATCTGCTTGACATCGGTATAAGTGATGTCGTCGAGTATGCCGTAGTCCACGGCAAGGTTGTAGGCGCGCTCGCTGTATTTGTCAAGTTTCCCCACAAAATCCAGCGGCAGCGGGAACGCTTCGACCAGGTCCAGTGCATCCACAATGCCACCGGTGTAAGGGACGTTTCCCAAAATCGCACCCTCTTCACCCTCACGAGGGTACATATAGAAATATGATCCCTGCACACGGGTATCGAAATAAGCCCTGCAAGTTGAGAGGCTGTCCGTTCGCACGGTGGTCAGCCATAATTTGTCGAAAGGTTCCTTGGTGCCAGGATCCACGACAAATGCATAGACCCAGTAATCCGTGTCAGGCTGAAGGTTCTGGAAATACTTCTCCGAATCGCCGTACTGAAGGCTGTGCGAGGCGAAATCCGCTATGTAGTCCTCCTGGTTGCGCAGGTAGTCGTAGCGCCAGTCGAGGTAGTCGATATAAAGAGAATCGACCATCAGAGTCATAAACTGCTGCGACTTGTTGATAGGGTCGTAGTTGTCGTTGACGGGCATACAGCCGGTCACATAATAGGCGACCGTAGACGGATAGAAATAAGTATGGATATAACCTTTGGTGACGGAAGCCACCTCTATCTCGAATTTGACGCCGAGAAGATGGTATTTCGACTCCGTCTTGCAGCCGGCGAGCAAAAAGAGCAGCGCCGCGAAAACCAAAACTAACTTTTTCATAGGCCCAGCTCCTCCTCCACAAGCATAGTTTTCACGGTGTAGATGAAACGCAGCGCCGCGCTTACGTGGCCGCCATAGTGCCCGAAGTTGTAGACTATGTTGGCCTCGGGCCAGCGGGCGCGCGCGTGCATCGCGTTGATAAAGTCAACGGCCTCGTCGTCCATCGAATGGAGCATATAGACGGGCGCTTTCGGTGTCCAGTCGCGCTTGACGATGGAATTCTGGTTCATAGCCATATAGAGCTCGGCAACTTCGTAGGTCGTACGGTCGAGCCCGGCCGCTGAAATCAGGTCGCTCGTCGTGTATGTCCCCAGCAGAGTGTTCATCTGCTTGGTCGTGTATTTCTTCGAATTGAACCATTCGTCCAAGTGCTGGTAGACGAGCGGAGTCGAGAACTCCTCCATAGAGAGCGACAGCCCGGCCCCGACCTGCATACCCTGAACCACGAGCGGCACGGCGCAAGGATAAGCGGCGTGGTTGGTGGTCACGAACTGGTCGTAGGTGGCTGTAACGTCGTAGGGACCGCCACCGGCGAACACGCGGCGCAGCTTGATGCTCTCAGCGTACTCAGTCTCGATCAGGCGCATAATACCCATCGTGTTGGCGCCGCCCTGAGAGTAGCCCATCAGGCAGATGTCGTCGAACTCCGGCCGGATGTCGCACGCTTCCAGGAACTGTTTCACCGCCAGGTACATATCCAGACAGTTGCGGGCGGTCAGATCCAGCGCGAGATAGGGGTGCTTCTTCCCCGCCGTGATGCCATAGCCGAGGTAGTCCGGGACTATTATGCAGTAGCCCAGCGGCACCAACACACCTTCGAGGGAGAAGCAGTTCGACGGCGCTTCCGCGTTCGAGCCCACGGTGTAGTGCGACACGAGTATGAAGCGCTTGAACTTGCCGTTCGAGGGAAGCATCACCTTGCCCGAAAGGGTAATCGGATTGCCCTCCGTGTCTATGGAAGTGTACGTGCCGGCCAGCTCCGTGATCTCACCGCCGTGCGTGACGTCCAGCAGACGTTGAACGAACAGGGTCGCATTTGCGCCGGTTGCCTTTGTGAGCGTGTCTTCAGCATATTCAGCCACGGGAGTGCCGTCCGGGACGTAGCAGTCCGAGGGCACGCCGTCACGGCTGAGGTTATCCACCTTCTGGCTGTATGGCTTGAACCCGACCTGAGTTATCTGCGACAGGTCCATAAAGTCGATCCACGTCTCCTCCTGGTAGTCGCATCCCGCCAGCATCAGCGCCGCCAATGCCGATAATATTGTTCTAGAACCTGACACCTGCTGAAATACTTGCCAATTTACTTAAAGCCGAATAAAGGTTGAGCTGGTCCTTCAGCGCGAAATGCGCGCCCAGTTCACCTGCGACGAAGAAATGTTTGTATCCGTACTGCACGCCGAGCAGGGTCGGAGCGAAGGCTATTCCCAGCTCTGTCTGCCTGCCGTACATATCGATTTCGGAACCGGTATTGATGTCTATGCCCATATGCAGGGCTGAATAAACCCTCCAGGTCTCGTTCTTGCGATACCAGTTGTAGCGGAAATGCCCCATCACGGCGTAGTTGTAGCAATCCGCAGGCTCATCGCTCACGGGGTCGTCCGAGCCGCTCTGATATGTAACATTGTGCCACTTGAAGCCGAAGAAATCCACCTGCAGTCCGAAACTCCACTTATTGTCCGGAGTCCAGTTGTATTCCGCAAAGAAATGCGGAAGAAAGCTATGACCTTGCTGTTCCACGAAGGTGGCACCCGCAGGAGCCGTGGAATACGGCCTGTGCGGGGTATCGGGGAAAGCAACCGTATCGAAGAAGCCGTCTCCGACTCCCAGGCGGAATTCGTGCTGATATGCAGTAAAAGTGCCGGCCTTGCGGGCGATTATTTCGTGGTTCTCGGCAATAATCTTCGCAACGGTGCTGTCCGTCTGGGCCGAGGAGTCCAGACAGGCAAGGCCGAACAGGCCAAGCAGAACGGCAATGACCGGTTTGAAGCGCATTAACCCAGAGTCAGAGTGAGTGTTTCGTAGAAATATGTTCCGTAGCCAGTCAAGTTCCACGAAGAGGCACCGTCGTGCTCATATCTCTTGAATTCAACCTTACCGTTCAACGACTGGTAGATGGTCTTTTCCTTTGCCACATTGTCCACATAGGTGGTGACAGTGGTGAGGTCGTAGTCATAGGAGGTAATCGTTTCCTCCTTGTTCACATACTTCCAGTTCTTCGCTTCGGTATCGTAGGCGTAATTCTCAACGGACTGTGTCCCATAAAAGGAAGAGAAGACCTTTCTGGTAGTGGGCTGACCGGCTTCATATGTGTCTATCGAATACCAGTTGGTATCATAGGTGTACTTGTCCACTGCGATCTTATCGCCAGCGCCATTCCTGACCACGACGCTGTCCGCGCTCGACTGATTTATGTCGCGGAAATAAACAATATAAGTCCGGTTGGGTTGAAGGACACCGTCAACCACGATACTGTCGGTCTGGATCTGCACCTTCTCGTCCCAAAGGAGGCGGGATACGCTCTCAAGTTCGCCGTTCACGGTTTTCCTGATAATGTACCCGTCGTCGAGATAGGTATATGTGGACAGGTGCCTGATGCTCCCGTCCGCCGAGAATTCTTCGATGGATGAAATTCTCTGGACTTCGTACTGATGCTTTTCCTCCTTCTCGCAAGCGGCAAAAACCAGCAGCGCGAGAAGGATAATCGCGTATTTTCTCATATGCTGTTAATAGTTCTCCGCGCGAAGCTCGAAGAAGGCCTGAGGGTGATCACAGACGGGGCAGGTCTCAGGGGCCTTCTCTCCCACTGCGATGTGGCCGCAGTTGCGGCACTCCCACACCTTCACGCTCGACTTCTCGAACACGGCGGCAGTTTCAACATTCTTAAGCAGGGCACGGTAACGCTCTTCGTGCTTCTTCTCGATTGCGGCGACTCCGCGGAACTTCTCCGCCAGTTCGTGGAAACCCTCCTCGTCGGCGGTCTTTGCGAAACCCTCGTACATATCGGTCCACTCGTAGTTCTCTCCGTCAGCGGCGGCAGCGAGGTTCTCGGCTGTGCTTCCGATTCCGTCGTGGAGTTCCTTGTACCACATCTTGGCGTGCTCCTTCTCATTCTCGGCGGTCTTCAGGAAGATATCGGCAATCTGCTCGAAGCCTTCCTTCTTTGCCTTGGAGGCGAAATATGTGTACTTGTTTCTTGCCTGCGACTCACCGGCGAATGCAGCGGCGAGGTTCTCGGCTGTCTTGGTTCCTGCGTACTTGTTCATAGTGTCATTATTTTAATTTTAACAAAATTAATCATTCTTAATGTAAAACAGAAATATTAAATTTGTATTTGATGAGCACCGATAACCAATTGTTTTCCAGGACTTCCTTGTTGGTAGGAGATGATGTGATGAAGGCTTTCAGCGAGGCCAGAGTCATCATATTCGGCGTCGGCGGAGTCGGCAGCTGGTGCGCAGAGGGTCTGGTCCGTTCGGGAGTCGGTCATCTGACGATAGTGGACCCTGACCGCGTCAATCCCACCAACGTGAACCGTCAGCTGCAGGCCACAAGCAAAACTATAGGCGAAGTCAAGGTCGAAGCGCTTAAAACGCGTCTCCTTGAGATAAACCCCGATGCCGACATAACCGCCCTGCAGAAGGTCTATGAGGACGAAAACTATCTGGAATGGGGGCTTGAGAACTACGACTATATCATCGACGCCATAGATTCCCTGAAAGACAAGATATCCCTGCTGCTCAGGGCATCGCAGTTCAAGGCGAAGATATACTCGTCTATGGGCGCGGCGCTGAAGGTGGATCCCACTAAGATCAAGGTCGCCGAATTCTGGGACGTACGTGGCTGCCCGCTCGGCTCTATGCTGCGAAAGCGTATGCGCCAGGCGAAGACGTTCCCGCACAAGAACATCTACTGCGTCTACGACGAAGAGGTGCTGGAGAACCGCGGTATCGCGCCCGCGCCGGCGGACGACAACCCTATGGAGTCGAAGAAAGCCGTCACTAACGGCACCACCGGCCATATAACGGCCATCTTCGGTATGACGCTGGCCGGTCTGGTAATCAAAGATATATACACTAAAACCATATGAAATACGTACTCGCAATCGATCAGGGAACGACCAGTTCCCGAACCATCCTTTTCGACCACGAAGGAAACATCCGTTCGGTAGCCCAGAAGGAGTTCACCCAGATCTTCCCGAAACCGGGCTGGGTCGAGCATAATCCCCAGGAAATATGGGCTTCGCAGGCCACCACAATGACGGAGGCGCTAACCAACGTCAACGCCAAGGGCAGCGACATCGTGGCCGTGGGCATCACGAACCAGCGCGAGACCACCATCGTGTGGGACGCGGAGACGGGGGAACCTGTCTATAACGCCATCGTCTGGCAGGACCGCCGCACGGCCGACTACTGCGACGAGCTTCGCGCCCGAGGCCTGACGGACAAGATCCGCAGCAAGACCGGCCTGATCCTCGACCCGTACTTCAGCGGCACCAAGGTCCGCTGGATCCTCGAAAACGTCCCTGGCGCCAGGGAAAGGGCCAATGCGGGCAAGCTTCGCTTCGGCACCGTGGACAGCTGGCTGGTCTGGAATCTCACGGGCGGACGTCACCACGTAACGGACGTGTCGAACGCTAGCCGCACCCTGCTCTTCAACATCCACACCCTCGAATGGAACGACGAGATGCTCGAGCTGCTCGGTGTTCCCCGCTCTATGCTGCCCGAAGTGCGCAGTTCGAGCGAGATTTATGGCTACACCCACGCCCGCATCTTCTCCTTCGACGTGCCCATCGCCGGTATCGCAGGTGACCAGCAGGCCGCGCTGTTCGGACAGATGTGCACCCAGCCGGGCGACGTGAAGAACACCTATGGCACAGGCTGCTTCCTTCTGATGAATACGGGCGAGCAGGCCATCACAAGCAAGAATAACCTCCTCACCACCATAGCTTGGAAGATAGGCGACAAAGTGAATTACGCGCTCGAAGGGTCTATCTTCGTGGGCGGCAGCGTCGTACAGTGGCTGCGCGACGGCCTGAAGGTAATAGCTTCGAGCGCGGACTCCGAGGCCCTGGCGACCAGCGTGCCGGACAACGGAGGAGTCTACTTCGTGCCCGCCCTTACGGGCCTCGGAGCTCCCCACTGGGATCCGTTCGCGAAAGGCACTATTACAGGCATTACGCGTGGAACCGAAGTCGGGCACATCGTGCGCGCGGCGCTGGAGGGCATCGCGTTCCAGACGATGGACATCGTCGGCGCGATGCAGGCTGACGCCCAGGTCAGCCTCGGCGACCTCAAGGTCGACGGCGGCGCCTCGCGCAACGACTTCCTGATGCAGTTCCAGGCCGACGTCCTCGAGACCAATGTCGTGCGTCCTACTTGCGTGGAGACCACCGCCAAGGGCGCCGCTTACCTCGCCGGACTCGCGACCGGATTCTGGAGCAGCATAGATGAAATCAAGGCTCAGTGGGCCATCGACAAGACCTTCAAACCGGAGCTCCCGGAGGCTGAAGTCAAGGCTCTACGCGACGGTTGGGCTGATGCAGTAAAACGTTCATTATCAAAGTAATAAGATATGTGGCATAATTGTGTACTTGAGTTCCTCGGAACCCTCATATTAGTTCTTATGGGAGACGGCGTCTGCGCCGCCACAACCCTTAAAGGCTGCAAGGCGAAAGGCGCCGGATGGGTGGTCATCGCCTTCGGCTGGGGCCTCGCCGTGATGTGCGGCGTGTTCGTAGCCCACGACTCCGGCGCCCACCTCAATCCCGCCGTGAGCCTCGGCCTTGCCCTCGCCGGCCAGTTTGCCTGGAGCAGTTTCATCCCCTATGTTATAGCGCAGATGCTCGGCGGCTTCTGCGGCGCGTGCCTCGTGTGGCTCTTCTACAAAGACCATTTCGACGCCACCGCCGACGACCCTGCCGCAGTGCTCGGATGCTTCTGCACCGCTCCTGCCATCCGCAACAAATGGAGCAACCTCTTCAGCGAGATTGTGGCCACCTTCGTGCTGGTGTTCCTCATCTTCTGCGTGGGCACATACAAGATCCCCACACCCGGCGGGATCGGAGCCTGGCCCGTAACGATGATCATAGTCAGTATCGGTATGTCCCTCGGTGCAACCACAGGCTATGCGATGAACGCCGCCCGCGACCTTGCCCCGCGTCTCGCGCACGCCCTGCTGCCCGTTAAGGGCAAGCAAGGCAGCGACTGGGAGTACGCGTGGATTCCGGTAGCGGGGCCTCTCGCGGGCGCCGCGCTGGCCGCTCTTGTCTATCTCTGGGTTTTCTAGCTTATGAACTCCATACTCGACAAGCGGTATCTCATTCCCGCATTCATACTCGCAGGGGTCTGGTACACCCTGTGCATCCGCTTCATCCCGGAGCCGTGGTGCGCCCCATTCAAGGTCATTCCGCTGGCGTTGCTGGTCGCGGCCCTCGCCCGTGAGCTCAAAGCAGTCACGACCGACCGCGCGACCCTGATCCTGCCCATCATAGCGCTAAGTTTCTCGATGGCAGGCGACGTGTTCGGCGACCTGAAGATCGGCTCGTTCAAAGATATGGCCTTCCTGCTGCAGATATTCTTCTTTATGGCGGCGCATTTCGTGTACATCGCATCGTTTATGCGCTTCGCGAAGAAGCCCAGGCCTGACGGTCTTTCGAAGACGGACGCCGCCTTCAGGCTGGTCTGCACCGTGGCAATAGTCGTGTTCCTGCTGGTCTACAGCAATATCATCATTCCGAAGGTTGAGTCAGTTGCCTTCCGCTATGCGATAGGCGCCTATATGATTGTCATCTCTGTGATGGTGCTTTCCGCGATTATGCAGAGCCGCCCGAAGGTGTGGCCTATGATTATCGGCGCGCTGGTGTTCGTGAGCTCGGATTCAGTGATAGCGTGGACGTCGTTCGTGCCCGACCAGAGCATTCCGGTCGTGCTCGAAGACTGGCTGGTGATGGGAACCTACTACGCCGCGCAGCTCCTTATCAATATCGGCTTGCTGAAGCGCTAGGCTTTCTTTTTATTACGCGAAAAGAATTTCTTCTTGGGCTCGTCTTTTTTGACGAGCCTGTTTATTCTTATCTGGCGCACCTTGTCCTGAAGAAGGAGAACGAGCTTATACTGTCCGTCACGGCCTCCCGCCTTGAGGCTGAGGCGCTTGAACATTTCGTACGAGTTCGGGTACAGAACATTCGTCTGAGGCATCTTCAGACGCAGAGAATCGCGCTTGGTCTTGTACTCCACGTTCATCTCCTTCAGGTTCTTGTCCACCTGAATCGTGAAATCGGATGCCTGGTCCTTGCTGATTTCGTCGTCCTCGAACTCATAGTAGAAGTCGTAGCAGGAGTGCTCGGGAGTGGCGAAGCCGATGAAGAACGCGACCTTCATTCCGGTCTGCTTTTCGGCCTTGTGCACGGCGTCGATGAACTGCTTCTCGTAGAGTTTCTCGCCCGTGATGCTGACGATGCCGTTGATCTTCTGCACCATATGGATCTTCGGGGTGGTTTTGTAGAAGCCGCCGACCTCCACCATATCGTGCATATTGTAGCGGTAAAGGCCTGAGAATGTGGTCACATAGATGCAATACCTGACGCCTTTCTTGAGCTCGTGCAGACGATAGAAATGAGGATTCTCACTGTCCATATCGCTCTCTTCCACGAACTCGTAGTAATTCATATTCGGGAACAGAACCGTGTCGATAGTGTCGTCCAGCACTATACCGAAACGGCACTCGGATGCGATAAAACCAAGCTCCTGATAGTAAGTGTGTTCCGGGAGCATCGCCGCAACCTTGTCGGATGCTATCTTGGTATTGCCGCATTTCCAGCTGCTTACGAACTCCAGATTCGGCCAGAAATCCTTGAACTGGGGTTCAGGATGCTCTTCGAGGATCTTGCGAAGGACTGTCGCCCTTTCGGGATTGGGCTTGATCATATGCCCCAGTTCTTCACGCACAGCCTCGGGTATGTCGTATTTCTCGGATATGGTTCCGTTCTCGATATCTTCGATGAACTCGCTGAAATGTGTCGCGGCGGATTTTGCGAACTCCAGCATAGTGGACGGGTTCGCAGTCGCGAACATAGTGACGTCCTCTTCCACTCCCAGACGCATCATAGTATAATAACGCGCAGTATAGTCCGGAATGTCGTTGATGCAGTCCGGGAACGCGTATTTCTTGCGTATCATACCCGGGATCTTCTTGACCAGCAGGCCGGATACAGCTCCACAGATGGTTCCGTCCGGCGCATAGCCCTCGACGACCTTGCTGGTGGACTGGAACACCTTGCCGTCTATCCATTTGTGGCGATGCAGGTACATATTGTGCATCCAGAGCTTGGACATACGACTGTAGACCGTGCGCAGGTACCTGGCCGACATAGGCAGGTACTTCGGTTTCGCGGTAGTTCCTGACGTGGTCGCGTACATCAGCGGTTTGCCGGGTATCAGCACGTCCGGCTCCCCTTGCATATGGCGGTCCACATAGGGACGCAGCGCTTCGTAATCGGCCGCATCCACCGCGTGCTCGTAGATACGGAAGAGTTGATCCGCATTGCGGGCCCACAGCAGCTTCGAGAAATGGTGCTCCTTGCCGAAGGCAGTACCGGCGTTCTCCTTTAGGATGCGCCGCAACGTCCGTGCGCTGGTCTGTTTGGGATGCCTGCTTGCGTAGAACAGGCCGATCCTCACGGGGATCGAGGTTATCGCGATAGCGAGATTCGCTATAAAACTAACTAAGGTCATAAGGTTTCAATACACTAATAACAGAATCAATATACGTGCCGTTCGAGGAAAGCCCTCACCACGGCAGTGTATTCGGCAGGATGGTCCACATAAGACAGGCCGTGCTTGCTGCCCGGCGCCAGCCACATCTCTTTATAGCCGGTCTTCTTCGCGTCGTAGCAGCGGTAGACCATCTCCGTGGGGACGAAGTCGTCCGCGTCGCCGTGGATAAAGAGCATCGGGACGGTGGACTTCGCGAGCTGATCCAGCGAGGATGCTTCCTTGAAGCCCCAGCCGTAGCGAACCTTGGTCATAGAGCTGCCCATAGCGAAGATGATCTTCGAGAAGTGCATCTGGTCGAACGAAAGCGCAAACTGGTCCCAGACGCTGGTGTAGCCGCAGTCGTCGATTATCGCCCGCACATACTCCGGCAGGTCGTCGCCCGAGGCCATCATAACTGTCGCACCGCCCATCGAGATGCCGTGGTAGACCTGCAGCGTGTCGCCGAAGAGTTCGTGGCCGAGGGCGCTCCATTTCTCGAGGTTGAAGCGGTCGAACCAGCCCATCTGGGCCGCGTCGCCTTCGCTGCGGAAATGTCCGTGGTGAGTCGGCAGGACAACGTTGAAGCCCAGCGAGTCGCGAAACATACGCGCGATGTGGGTCATCCCAAGCGCGGAGGAAGTATATCCGTGGGCGATTATCGCCGTGCGCTTGGATGGTATCGCAGCCGGGCAGTAGTAGCCCTGAAGCTTATTCTTTCCACGGAAATCGAGGATAGTCGTGTCCTTCATCTGCCCGGATTCCACCAGGTCGTTAAACCAGGCTGTGGTGTGGAAGATAGTGTCCATCCACGCGATCTCGCCGCTGAGGTCCTTGTTGCGGACTCCCCTTTCGGGCTGAAGGCTGTATTTCACGAGCTGCTCGGAGATCACGAGGCACAGCACAAACTGCAGCACCACCACGCAACCAAGCACGATAAGGACTATCTTCCAACTCTTTTTCATACGACAAATATAAGAAAATTATCGCGGCCACCACTCGGGCTTGGCATAGTCATATCCAGACCTCTCCTCAGCCCAGGCTTCGTTCACGAACACCGTGTCCGCCCTATCTACGTACAGGACAGCGTCCAAGTGGTCTATCTCGTGCTGGAATATGCGTGCAGTGTAACCGCCTATGTTCTCGTGGACGACCTTCTTCTTCCCGGGACGCAGGTACGACACCGCCACCGAGTCATAACGCGACACGAGCCCCCTGTACGGCGGCACGGACAGGCAGCCTTCGTAACCGGAGACCTGTTCACCGTAGAGACGGTCGATATGGATGTTAAGGTAGCACTCGAACGGCTCCCCGTCCTTATCCAGCCTCTGCACGCAGATGACCCGCTTGTTCACGCCCACCTGCGGTGCTGCGATTCCGACCCCGTCCTGAGACGGGTCCTGAACGGTCCACATCATCTTTTTAATGAGGGTCTTGAGCGGCACGGATTTCAGTTCCATCTCCGTCATATCCACGCTCGGCGTCCGAAGCACCACGTCGTCCTTCCCAAGCTCGCACACGTACATCACCGAATCCGACTGGCGTATGATCACGCGCTCCTCGGCCGTGAAGACGTTGATCTTTTCATCCAGCATCCTCCCTGCCCCTATCGCTCCCAACACGACCGCCAGGATGGCGAGGATTATGAACAAAAACGGATGTTTGATCTCCTTTTCCATATTTTTCTACGCAAGTATCAATGTCCAAACGGTGAACCTTACTGCGATTCCAACAAAGATCATCAGACAGGTCAGGAATCTAGGTGCCTTATAAAAACCAAGGGCAATCAGCAGCGGCTTCCCCACGAACGGCACCCAGCCGATGAGTCCCGCGAACGGGCCATATTTCCGAACTGTCGCCTGCTGCTCCTCCACCTTCTCCTGCGGCACACGGAAGACCTTCTCTATCCACTCCGTCTTCCCCGCCCGCCCTACGAAATACGTGCTGATCGTGCCGACAGTATTGCCCACCACGGCCACTATCAGGCACGCCATCCACTTCTCCGGCATCGCCGCCAGTATCGCCACATACAGCACGTCCGAACTGAACGGCACTACCGTTCCCGCAAGAAACGTCCCGAGGAACAGTCCGAGAAGTCCGAGATTCACAAGATCCATACAGTTACAAAGATAATATTAATTGCTATCTTTGTTTCGACCTAATTATTTGAAATATATTATGGAGAACTTCAAAACTCACGCAGAATGTGTTTCTGCCACTGATAAGCGCGTCG
>JAGAAF010000022.1 GCA_017615435.1 Bacteroidales bacterium | reverse complement strand
GGCGCCTGAATCCGAGCCCGCCCGCCAGGTCGCCTTCGCCCCGCGCCTCCTCCGCCGCGTCCGCCGGACCCGCACCCAAACCCGCAAATCTCTCGAAGAAAAATCCCGGAACGTCTCCGGCGCCTTTGCCGTCCGCAAATCCGTTTTCAAACATCTTAATCCAGGTGGCGTGCATACCCTCAACATTTTAGGTGAGGGTATGTGCAAAAACGGCCCTAAACGCACATACCCTCGGTTCTTTTGGCGAGGGTATGCACAGCGAGACATCCATCACATTCTGTTAGTGGATGACGTATTCACTACCGGTTCAACTCTGACCGAGTGCCACAACGCCCTGCGAAAAGTCTTCGGTCCCGACGTCCGCATCTCTCTCGCCACCCTATCCTTTGCCGGATAGCCTTGTTTGCAAAATACCCAGTCCGGCCCGACGGTGGGGGCTGCAGTTGCCCCACCCCCCACACTTCTGACATTTTGTCAGTGGAACATATTTTGACCTTTCACCGATTGTCCGCGGGACTTTCAAGGAAGAAAAAAGCCACGGACGGAACAGAAACATTTAAAAAAATATATAGCTATGGAGAACAAATATGAATTTCTGAGCAAATACGCCATCGACCTATGCGAAAGAGCCGCGCAGGGTAAGCTCGACCCTGTGATCGGGCGCGATGACGAAATACGTAGGGTCCTCCAGATTCTGTCGCGAAGGACCAAGAACAACCCGATCCTCGTCGGCGAACCCGGCGTGGGTAAAACTGCTATTTCCGAGGGCATAGCCCAGAAGATAATCAACGGCCAGGTGCCGGAAACCCTGAAAGACAGGAAGATATGGGCCCTCGATATGGGCGCCCTCATTGCAGGCGCCAAGTATCAGGGCGAATTCGAGGAACGTCTGAAGGGGGTCGTGAAGGAAGTTGTGGACAGCGAGGGAAAGGTGATACTTTTCATCGATGAAATCCACACGCTGGTCGGCGCGGGCCGCTCGACGGGCGCGATGGACGCTTCGAACATCCTCAAGCCCGCCCTCGCCCGCGGCGAACTCAGGACTATAGGCTCGACCACCCTCGACGAGTACCAGAAATACTTCGAACAGGACAAGGCACTCGAGCGCCGTTTCCAGAAAGTGATGATCGACGAGCCCTCGCCTGCAGAGTCCATCGCAATTATGCGTGGCCTGAAGGACCGCTACGAGAACCATCACCACGTCCGTATCGAGGACGACGCCCTCATCGCGGCTGTCAACCTCAGCCATAGGTATATCACCACCCGTTTCCTCCCGGACAAGGCTATCGACCTCATCGACGAGGCCGCCGCAAAACTCCGTCTGGAGATGAATTCAGTGCCGGAGCCTATCGCCGAACTGGACAGTGCAATCCGCCAGCTGGAGATTGAGAAGGAAGCGGTCAAGCGTGAAGGCACATCGCTTAAGAGCCAGAAGATCGACACCGAACTTGCCGAGAAGCAGGCCAAGCGCGCCGAGCTGGGCAAGCGCTGGAATGAAGAGAAGGGCATCCTGAACGATATCCAGACAGCCCGTCAGCAGCTCGAAGACTATAAGCATCAGGCCGAGGTCGCCGAGCGCGAGGGTAACTATGGCAAGGTCGCGGAACTGCGCTACGGCAAGATCGCGGAAGCGCAGAAGAAGATAGACTCGCTGCTGGCAAAGCAGGCGGAGATCAAAGACCCGATCATCACGGAAGCCGTCACCCCCGAGGACATCGCGGAGATCGTGGCCCGCTGGACCGGCATCCCCGTCAGCCGTATGCTGCAGAGCGAGAAGGAGAAGCTGCTGAATATGGAAACGGCGCTGCACACGCGTGTCGTGGGGCAGGACGAAGCCATCAAGGCAGTGTCCGACGCAGTTCGCCGTAGCAGGGCTGGCCTTTCCAACGAGCACCGTCCTCTCGGATCGTTCCTCTTCCAGGGCTCGACCGGCGTTGGCATGACCGAGCTCGCGAAAGCGCTGTCTGAATTCCTCTTCAACGACGAGTCTATGATGACGCGTATCGATATGTCCGAGTATCAGGAGTCGCACACGGTCAGCCGTCTGGTCGGCGCGCCTCCGGGATATGTGGGCTACGATGAAGGCGGTCAGCTGACCGAAGCCGTGCGGCGTAAACCCTACTCGGTCGTGCTGCTCGACGAGATCGAGAAGGCACATCCGGATGTGTTCAACATCCTCCTGCAGGTGCTGGACGACGGCCGTCTGACCGACAACAAGGGCCGCACCGTGGATTTCAAGAATACGGTAATCATTATGACCTCCAATATGAAACTCGAAGAACTGCGTCTGAGGATGCGGCCCGAGTTCCTTAACCGTATCGACGAAACCATCGTGTTCCAGCCTCTGACTCCGGAAAACATCCGAGAGATAGTCGGAATCCAGATGCGCATTCTCCAGAAGAAGCTTGAAGAGGAGAACGTCACCCTGACCTACACCAAAGCCTTCGAGGACGAAATGGTCCGCAGCGGCTACGACCCAGACTTCGGCGCCCGTCCAGTGAAGCGTCTAATCCAGCGTGAACTCGTCAACCAGCTCGCCGTGGAAATCCTCGACGGCCGCATCCGCAAAGACGCCGCCATCGAAGTCGACTTTGCCGACGGAAAAACCGTAATCCGCAATAAATAGCGGTGCGGCAGTCGCCCCTGGCGGACGTGTCCACCCCAGGACACGGACAGGGGCCCACGGCGTGGGGGCCAAGCCCTTGATAGTCAGCGCAATAACAGAATTAGGTCCCCCGAAAACGGGAGACCTAATTTTATTAATCTACTGAGTGTGAGGAACTTAGTCCCCACGCGCCACAGAAACCAACGTGTCGGGAATTACTCCTCGTCCGGGGCGGCCTGGATGGGGGTAGCGGGGAAAGCGGGCTCTTCGGCCACGTTCTCGATCTGGTCGGTGATGTCGACGGCGGTGTTCTGGGACTTGGTTCCGAACGAAGCCACGATGCTGACGACTGCGATAAATGCTACGAGACCCCAGGTGATCTTCTCGAGGAGGTCTGCTGTCTGGCGCACACCGAAAGTCTGGTTTCCGGCGGTGAAGTTGCTGGCGAGGCCCTCGCCCTTACCGTTCTGGAGCAGAACAACGAGCACCAGAAGGATAGCTGCGATAACGATGAGCACCACCAATGTTGTGAATAATGCGTTCATATTAATTTTGATCTATTTTTTCAATAAGGGCTGCAAAGTAAACACTTTTTTCCGGATATCGCAAACTTAGTTTCGAATATATCTCCTTCGCTTTGTCTTTGTAGCCTTGATCCAGATAAACCTTCGCGAGAGACTCCGTGCAGAAATCGGTGAATTCCTCAACCGCCTCGGCGCTGGTCTCCCCCGCTTCCTGTCCGGCGAACGACGAGAAAATATTGTCCTGCTCGAGGCGCACGCCTTCGTACTGCTCCGCGGAGAAGTAATCTCCACCGACCACGAAAACCTGACGGCCTTCGCGACGCTTCGAACCCGGAGCGAAGTAACCCTCTATCAGTTCGCCCACCGGAGCCTCCTTACCCTTCGCCTTTGCCTGCTCCACAAGGTTGAAGATCAGGCGGCGCGAGCCCATATAGAGGGCCTGCTCGGCGAATTTTTCGTCCGACCAGGCGCCCTCGCCGAGCGCTGCCATACGGCGGCACAGCTCGGCCCTCGCGAGCGCGAACCACGGGTAAAGGCTCACCACGCCGTTCAGCTCCTCGAGATTCAGGGTCTTAAGGTCTATGAGGTTCTTCTTTACCATTGCGCCACTGTCGCGTTGAAGATATCTTCGACTATCTTATCGATAATTTCGGCGCAAAGGGTCGACTCAACCGCATCCAGGGATGTCGTCGATTCATAATCGCCATACGCCGAGAAGCTCTTTCCGGTGAAATCCTCCTCAGGATACTTTCTATTCGTGAAATCCACCTTCACGGTGACGGTCAGACGGTTCATCGCCGCCACATCGCCGGCCGTAACCGAAGAAGCGCGGACGTCGTAGCCGGTCACCTGACCGGTGATCTCAAGGTCGCCGTCCAGCTCCACCTGCTCGAGGTTCGTCATACGGCGGAACTGATTGCGCAGAGCCTCGGTGAGGTCGTTGCTCAGCGAAGGATTCACCTTCATAGCCTTGTACTCGACGTAGTTGATGGTGATCGTCTTCACGTCAGGCTTGATGCTGGTGCCGGAGAATGAATATATGCCGCACGCGCTCACCGCAAGCACGGCGAGGCTGAGGGCGAGTATGCGGACGACCTTCATCATTTCTTTTTCTGCTGGGCCAGCCAGCGGTAGATGGTCCTCTCGGACACACCCAGCTCCGCGGCTGCGAGTTTCACTTTTCCGTCGTATTTCGCGAGGGTGGCAGCATAGAGTTCGTCGTTGCTCTGCCTGATCGACTTCACGGCGGGGCCTGCCGGTTCGTCCGGCTGACTCTCCTGCCATTCGGCCTCATCTTCCGCTGACGCGGCCACGGCGGGGGCTGCCACTGCCGGCTGCGTCTCCACTATCTTCTTCAGGCGGTCCACCTCCTGCTTCAGGTCCAGGATCGCCTTCACGATCGCGCGCATATCGTCATCGCTCATCCGGCTTCCACCGGGCGCTTCCGCGGCCACGGCAGGAAGAACCTGCTCCGCCTCGCGCGGCATATGCGCGAGCAGCACCGGAGCATCCAGCTCCACGCGGTCTGCGCCGGGGGTAATGGGCTTCGACTCCATTACCGTCAACGCTTCGGTGAAGTTCTTAAGCTGACGGACATTGCCCGGCCAACGGTAGTTCTTCAGCACCGAAATAGCATCGTGCGTAAGGGAAATCTTGCAGAGGCGCGAACGCTCGGAGAAGTCCAAAGTGAACTTGCGGAACAGAAGATAGATGTCGTCCTTACGGTCGCGGAGCGACGGCATATTGATTTGGAAGGCGTTCAGGCGGTAGTAGAGATCCTCGCGGAACTTGCCCGTCTCCACTGCGTGCAGCAGGTTGATGTTGGTCGCCGCGATTATTCTCACATTGGCCTTCTCCACCTTGCTGGAACCCACCTTCAAGTACTCTCCGTCCTGAAGCACGCGAAGGAGCATAGCCTGGGTCTCGCGCGGCAGCTCGCCTATTTCGTCGAGGAAAAGCGTTCCGCCGTCAGCCTCTTCGAAATAGCCCTTGCGGGTGGCGACTGCGCCCGTGAAGGAACCCTTTTCGTGGCCGAAAAGCTCGGCGTTGATGGTACCCACGGGGATAGCGCCGCAGTTGACCGCCAGGAACGGGGCGGTCCGGCGGCGGCTTCCGTCGTGGATGATACGGGGGATGACATCCTTACCTGAACCGTTCTCGCCCGTAATCAGCACCGCGAGGTCGCTCGGGGCGACCACGCTCGCCATTTCGATCGCAAGGTTCAGGGCGGCATCGTTACCTATGATGTCGTACCTGTTCTTTATTCTTTGTAATTCCTGGGTATCCATTTGGTCGTAGTCCGCAAAGTTACTTAAAAATATTTATCTTTGTCGCACAATAAATATATATGATGAAAGCTATCAAGATACTCTTTGCAACGGCGATCACCCTGGCAGCCGTTGCGTGCTCATCCCAGAAACCCGTCAGCAAAGACGGAAGCGAGTTCAGCGTGACCTGCGAACCCCACATCCTCGAAGTCGTGGGCGGCAAGGTGGACGCGGCCATCACCCTCAACTTCCCCGCCGGCTACCTGAAAACCAACGCAATGATGGTCACGACCCCCGTGATAGTCTATGCGGAAGGCAAACGCACCGGCTCCGCTTACATTTATCAGGGAGAACAGATCAAGGCCAACTATAGAGTAATTCCCCTCACCGGAGGCAAACATACCCAGAACGTTTCGTTCGACTTCACCGACGGAATGGAGCAGTGCGTGCTCGAACTGCAGTGCAAGCTCGTGATCGGCGGCAGAGACGTCAATATGGCGCCAATCAAGGTGGCCGACGGCTGCATCGCGACCTACAAACTGGCCGACCTCAGCGGCGAATACGCCCCGAAACCGGACGGCTTCGAGCGCATTTCCAACTACACCACCGAGACCAGCATACTCTTCGACGTGAACTCCTCCGACGTGAAGAACAACTCGCAGAACAAGAGTGCGCTCGAGGTCTACAAGTCATATCTTCGCGAGCTCGAGAGCGATCCCCGCTACAATGTGACCGGTGCCGAGATCGTGGCCTACGCATCGCCCGAAGGCGGAGTGGATCTCAACGACAAACTCTCGGAAGACAGGGCCAAGGCGGCGGAGAAGACCTGGACAAAGATGTCGTCCGGACTTTCCGACTCCATCAAAGTCAGCAGCGTGGGCCAGGACTGGGAAGGCTTCAAAGAGGCTATGGCCAACTCCGATATCGAGGACAAGGACCTCATCCTGAGGGTTCTCTCAATGTACTCGGATCCAGAGGTCCGCGAGGCTGAAATCAAGAACCTGTCATTCATATATGAAGATATAAAGAAGGACGTGTTCCCCGGACTGCGCCGCGCATCGTTCGTGGTGAGCGCCGAGCACACAGGTTATTCCGACGAAGAGCTTAAGGAGATGGCCGAGCAGCAGCTCATCCTTCTCTCCGAGCCTGAGATCCTGCACCTCGCCAGCATCTCCGAAGACCGCGAGAACAAGAAATATTACTACAGGGTCACGACCGAGCGCTGGGGCTCCAACGCCGGATTCTACGACCTCGCGGCCCTCGGCCTCGACGAGAACAAACTCGAAGTCGCCCTGGCATACCTTACTCACACCGACGAAACCGACCCTGACGTGCTCAACCTCCTCGGAGTAGTTGAAATGCGCCGCGGCCGCTACGAAGAAGCCCTGAAGTATTTCGAGCTCTCCGGCACCGACGATGCGAAGAAGAATGCCGGTTCCGCCAAGATTGCGCTCGGCGACTACGCGGCGGCGGCCGAAGCCCTCGCCGGCACCGGCAGCAGGAACGAGGTTCTCTCGCTCATCCTCGCCGGCCAGGCCGAAAAGGCGGCTGCTGCAGCGAGCGATGAGACCGCTCGCGACAGCTACATCGCTGCCGTCGCAGCCGCCCGCCTCGGCGACGCCGCCGGCGTGAAAGAGCACCTCGCGAAAGCCGCGGAAGACCCCTTCTACGCAGAAAAAGCAGCAAAAGACGCGGAGTTCGCAGATTTCCGCTAGTTTTTTCCGAATTTTTACTATATTTGCAGCCCCAAAAATTTTGGGGCTTTAATTTTATTAACATTTTAATATGCCAACAATTCAACAATTGGTTCGCAAAGGACGCGAGGTCATCGAGGTAAAATCGAAGTCTCGTGCGTTGGATGCTTGCCCTCAGAAGCGTGGCGTTTGCGTGCGTGTGTACACAACCACACCTAAGAAACCTAACTCAGCAATGCGTAAGGTTGCACGTGTTCGTCTCACGAATTCCAAAGAGGTCAATGCCTACATCCCGGGCGAAGGCCACAACCTCCAGGAGCACAGCATCGTGCTGGTGCGCGGCGGTCGTGTGAAGGACCTTCCCGGTGTACGTTACCACATCCTTAGGGGCGCTTTGGACACGGCTGGTGTAGAAGGCAGGACTCAGTCCCGCTCGCTCTACGGAGCCAAAAGGCCGAAGAAGTAGTC
>JAGAAF010000021.1 GCA_017615435.1 Bacteroidales bacterium | reverse complement strand
CTTCGATTCCCAGCCTTGCGGGTCTTGCTGCAGACGGAAACCTCCCTCTCCAGGAAGGCGGCCACGAGGTGACTCTCACAGCAGAAGACATTGACTTCCTGGTTGCAAATGGAGGTCTCGTTGTCTGCGGAACCGGTTATACCATCACTTCCATTGGACTGAAGAAGTAAACCGTAATCATTTTGCCGGGAGGGGCCTGACCGTCCCTCCCGGTCCGAATAACACTTTTTATTATGAAGAGATTGCTCTGCCTGCTGGCCCTGCCCTGTCTGATGGCTTGTTCCTGCAGCAAACCTGATGACGGCAACGACACTCCTCAAACCGTAGTCCCGACTTCAATCAGTGTGACTCCGCAGTCGATAGACGCTGCTTTCAACGGCGGGTCATACGACCTAACCATTACGGCACCCGCCCGTCCGAAACTGACTCTCCCCTCCTGGATCACAAAGAAAGACGGAACTTTCAAGGACTATAAGATTACATTTACTTTGGTGGTGGCGGCCAATCCTGATGAAGAAGTACGCGAGGCGTATGTCACTGTTATGGCCACCGGAGCTACCGATGTCACAGTAAAGGTAACCCAGGCTGCACGCGAGTCGCAGAAAGATCCAAATCTGCCGGACAACACCGCCGTCGCCCGTAGCTTGGAACTCGGGCTGGGCTGGAATATGGGCAACCATATGGACGCAATAAGCAACGGTGTGGCCAACGAAACCTGCTGGGGTAACCCTATGGCCACCCAGAGCACGTTCGACGGTGTTAAAGCGGCCGGATTCACCAGCGTCCGCATCCCCGTGACCTGGCAGGGCCACATAGGCGCCGCTCCCGATTACAAGATTGACGATGCGTGGATGAACCGCGTCTACGAAATAGTGGGCTACGCTGAAAATGCCGGGCTCAAAGTCATTGTCAACACTCACCACGACGAAGACCACGGCGACAATCATTGGCAGAATCTTGCCGGAGCCGTGAACAGTGAAGACACCAACACCCAGATTAAAGAGGAAATAGCTGCCGTCTGGACTCAGATAGCCAATAAGTTCAAAGAGAAGGGCGATTTCCTTATGTTCGAATCCTTCAACGAACTGATTTACGGCACCGAGTGGTATTCCTCTTCCAACACGGAGAAAAAGTGCGACGTAATAAACCAATGGAATCAGGTGTTCGTGAATGCCGTACGCGCAACCGGCGGAAACAATGAGACACGCTGGCTTGGTGTTCCCGGCTATGCAGCAAGCCCTAATTTCCTGCGATATCTCACCGTTCCCAATGATCCCGCGAAGAAGACTATGCTCGCTTTCCACTGCTACGATCCGTATCAGTACACAATCGGCGATCAGCAGCTTCCGAACTGGGGCCACACAGGCAATTCTTTTCCCCGCGGCGAAGAAGAAATAAGCACTCTCTTCCAGAGCATTTACAATAATTACATCGCCAAGGATATCCCCATCTATATGGGCGAATACGGCTGCTCACTGCGCAACAAGAGCGACGCTAAGGCCTGGGCATTTTATCTCTATTATCTGGAGTACTTCGTGAAATGCGCAAGGACCTATGGCATTTCAGCATTCCTTTGGGATAATGGTGCCAAGGGCTCAGGGCAGGAGCGCCACGCTTACATCGACCACGGCACAGGCCAGTTCATCGGCGATGCCAAGGAGCCCGTGGATGTAATGGTCAAAGCCTGGGAAACCATCGATGCCAATTACACGCTCAAGAGCGTCTACGATTCCGCCCCGTCATTATGAAAAAGTTAGCCTATTCTGCTGCGCTGCTCGCAATAAGTGCTTGCTGCGCCAATCCCACCGACCAGATTACTGACGTGCTGAATAAGGCTGTCGCCGAAGGCAAAGTCCTCTACGGCCACCAGGACGACCTTATGTACGGCCACACCTGGAACGCCAACGAAGACGGCGACCACGCTCTGGAGCGTTCGGACGTGAAGTCCGTTACCGGTGACTACCCTGCCATCCTCGGCCTTGAACTTGGCGATTTCGAGCTGGGCAGCCGCACTAACCTGGACGGCAACGACATAGACCTGACCCGCGAAGCGGCGGTAAAGCATTACGAGCGCGGCGGTATCGTGACGATCAGCTGGCATCCGGACAACCCGGTTACCGGCGGCGATGCGTGGGATCTGAGCGGCGGGGACGTGGTCGCGAGGCTGCTGCCCGGCGCAGACCTGCACGAATTGTGGATGGAGCGTCTGGGCCGGATAGCGGACTTCCTCGCGAGCATCAAGACCGCCGACGGCAGGCCGGTGCCCATCATCTGGCGCCCCTGGCACGAGCACACCGGAAGCTGGTTCTGGTGGGGCTGGGATTTCTGCACGGCCGATGAGTACAACGCATTCTGGGTGATGACCTACGATTATATGGTGCGCGAACGTGGGCTGAAGAACCTGCTGTGGGCGATTTCCCCGAACGGCGTGGACTTCTTCGAGGACTGGCCGCAGCGCTATCCCGGCGACAAGTACGTGGACATAGTGGGTCTGGATATGTACTGCCCGACGTGGATGCCCCAGAAAGAAGCGCTTCCCTATTACGTCAAGAATATGCCCCTTCTGCTCGCGTCGCTTCAGAAGTTCGCTGAGGACCACGGCAAGATACTCGCGCTCACGGAGACGGGATACGAAGGCCTGACCTGGCCTACCTGGTGGACCGAAGTGCTCGCACCTGCCATCAAGGGCTTCCCCATCGCATATCTGCTTACCTGGCGCAACACCAGCGAGTCCGGACGCAGGGACGTTCATTTCTACGCTCCCTTCCCCGGCGGACCGACCGAACAGGATTTCGTGGAATTCATAAAAGAAAACAACATACTCCTTCTTAATGATATTAAATAAGATGGACTGGAAACTGAAACTGAAACTTCTTCGTAAAGAGCACGAAGAGCTCCTCTCGAAAAAGAATCATACCGTGTATGTCGGCGGCGTCTATGAGCGCTATGAAAATCCAATTCTCACGGCCGCCCATGCACCGCTGGAGTGGCGCTACGACCTCGATCCCAAGACCAACCCCTTCCTGATGGAGCGCATAGGCATCCACGCCGCGTTCAACAGCGGTGCGATCAAGTGGGGCGACAAATACGTGCTTGTCGTGCGTGTGGAAGCCGATGACCGAAAGTCGTTCTTCGCAGTGGCGGAGAGCCCTAACGGCATAGACAATTTCCGCTTCTGGCCGCGCCCGATTACCCTGCCCGAGTGGGGCGAACCGGCGACCAACGTCTACGATATGCGCCTGACGCGCCACGAAGACGGATGGATCTATGGTCTGTTCTGCGTGGAGCGCAAGGACCACGAGCTCGAGGGTGACCTTTCGGCCGCCACTGCCGCCTGCGGAATCGCTCGCACCAAGGACCTCGTCAACTGGGAGCGTCTGCCCGATCTGAAGTCGCGCTCGCAGCAGCGCAACGTCTGCCTGCATCCCGAGTTCGTGGACGGCAAATATGCCCTCTATACGCGTCCTCAGGACGGATTCATCGACGCCGGCAGCGGCGGAGGAATAGGCTGGGCGCTGGTGGACGACATCACGAATGCAGAGGTGCGCGAGGAGAAGATTATAAACGCGCGCCGTTATCATACAGTGTTTGAGGTAAAGAACGGCGAGGGGCCGCACCCGCTGAAGACGCCGAAGGGCTGGCTTCACCTTGCCCACGGCGTGCGCGGCTGCGCCAGCGGCCTCCGTTATGTGCTGTATTTGTATATGACCGCCCTGGATGACCCCACAAAGGTGATTGCCCAACCTTCCGGATTCTTTATTGCCCCAGAGGGAGAAGAATATATAGGCGATGTGATGAACGTGGCTTTCTCCAACGGCTGGATTGCAGACCCGGACGGAAAGGTGTTCATTTACTATGCTTCGTCCGACACGCGTATGCACGTGGCGACTTCAACCATAGACAGGCTGGTGGATTACTGCCTGCACACAGAGCCCGACGGAGGCCGCACAGGTCTCACGGTCGATCGCATCAACAGGCTGATTGACAAGAATTTAAGTATTAAATAGATATGGCGAAACTCTCAGAGAAAATAGGATACGCCCTTGGCGATGCCGCTGCCGGCGGTATTACCTGGAAGGTGATGTCCATCGCATTTCCGTTTTTCTTCACCAACGTCTTCGGTCTTACCGTAGCCGACGCAGCAGCCCTTATGTTGGTGGCCCGTCTGTTCGACGTGATTACGGACCCGATGATGGGCGCAATTGCGGACCGCACCCAGTCTCGCTGGGGCACTTACCGCCCCTGGCTCATATTCGGAGCCATTCCTCTGGGAGTGGTGTTCGCCCTTCTGCTCTACACCCCGGACCTCGGCCCCGCCGGCAAGCGCGTCTATGCGTATACCCTCTACCTCCTTATGATGGTAGTGTACACTGCGGTCAACGTGCCTTACGGCTCGCTGCTGGGCGTGATGACTGACGATGACAATGAGAAGAATCAGTTCTCGTCGTTCCGTATGGTCGGCGCATATGCTATGGGCTTCATTATGCTGTTCACCTTCCCTTATCTTCAGAGGCTGGTTGGCGGCGAGCCCAAGCATCAGTATGCAGTGCTGGGAGTTATTCTGGGAGCAGTCGCCGCTCTTGGAACACTAGCCTGCGGCCTTCTCACCAAAGAACGGCTAAAACCTGTCCGGGCCGAAAAATTTTCTTTTAAGCCTTTCGCAGACCTCTTCCGCAACAAACCGTGGATCTATCTGACGCTAATCGGAATCTGTACGAATTTCTTCAACGGTTTCCGCTATGCCGTGGCCGCTTATCTGATGGAGTACTGCCTGCACGGCGATGTGACCGTGATGGGTCTGGTTATCAATTACACCGTGTTTATGATGTTCGGAGAAGCCACCTGTATGGTGTTCGGCGGTCTTTCACCCTGGTTTACCAAGAAGGTTGGATCGAAGAAGAAGGCTTTTGCCTGGGCTGCCGTTATTTGTGCCGTATCTTCGATTCTGTTCTTCTTCATTCCTATGAATCCGGCGTGGATATGGGTAATGGTTGCAAACGTTATCATCACTTCCATCGGCATCGGCTTCTACTCTCCGCTCCTGTGGTCTATGTATGCCGATGTCGCCGACTACGCAACCGAACAGAACGGAACATCTTCGACCGGTCTTATCTTTTCCTCCGGAACTATGGCGCAGAAATTCGGTTCGGCTATCTCAGGTGCCCTTGTGGCTATGTTCCTCGGACTTGCCGGCTTCATTTCGAACACCGACGTCATAACCGGCGAGACCATCGTGACCATCACCAACGAGGCATCAGTCCAGACTATGATCTGGAGTCTGTTCTCTCTCTTCCCTGCCGCGATCGCGCTGCTGATTTTGCTTTTACTGCGTCTGTATCCAATCAAAAAGTAAATTTATCGGTATGAAAAAAATAGTTTTAGCCGCTGTTATGGCTTTAATAATGATCGGCTGCAGTCCGAAGAGGGCGGAGGTCGCCCCGCTTAAGGTTGTCGGAACTCAGCTCACCGCTGATGGACAGCCCGTAGCCTTCAGGGGTATCAGTTTCGGTTGGCACAACATCTGGCCGCGCTTCTACAACAAGTCGGCAGTCAGGCAGTTGCACGAAGACACCGGCTGCCAGATTTTCCGTGCTGCGATAGGCGCCGATTCCCACGCGATGCTGGATAATCCGGGCATCCACGACGGATATATGGGCGAACCCGAATGGGCTCTGGAGCATCTCTACGAGGTTGTGGACGGTGCAATCGAGTGCGGAGCGTATGTCATCGTGGACTGGCACTCGCACGTCCTTCATCTGGATGCCGCGAAAGAGTTCTTCGCCGCGGTGGCGACCAGGTACAAGGGCGTTCCGAACGTAATCTACGAGCTTTTCAACGAGCCTGTTTGCTTCTCATTCGAGGAGTGGCGTGCAAATCCCTATGAGGATCTTGGCAATCCCGAAGCTATGATGGCTTACTGGCAGGAACTCAAACGCTACGCTGGCGAATTAATAAAGGTTATCACTGATATCGATCCTTCCGAGCCGCTCATCCTTATGGGCTGCCCGAGTTGGGACCAGAGGGTCGACCTCCCTGCCGCTTCGCCCATCGAGGGATACGGAAATTTGATGTACACTATGCACTTCTACGCGGCCACCCATAAGCATCTACGGGATGCGTCCGACGCCGCTCTGGCAGCCGGCATTCCGATCTTCGTCAGCGAATGCGCGGCCTGCGAGGCCAGCGGCGACGGACCTATGGACCTCGAAGAATGGCAGAAATATGTGGACTGGGCAGACGCCAACGGCATCACGATGCTCACCTGGAGCATATCCGATAAGGTGGAGACCTGCTCTATGTTCACCAAGGAGGCATCCTCCGAAGGCCCGTGGAATGATGATGTCATCAAACCGTGGGGCAAAATTGTTAAAGATTGGGTTTTAGGAAAATGAAAGAATACGGTCATTTCGATGACGCTTCAAGGGAGTATGTGATCACGAATCCGGCGACTCCGTGGCCCTGGATCAATTATCTGGGGACGGACGGATTCTTTTCGCTGATCTCGAACACGGCTGGAGGTTATTGCTTCTACCGCGACGCGAAGTTCCGCAGAATCACGCGCTACCGCTACAACGACGTCCCGATGGACAGCGTCGGAAGGTACTTTTATGTGAAGGATGGTGACTGCGTGTGGAGTCCCGGCTGGAAACCCTGCAAGACCGCGCTCGATTCGTATGAGTGCCGCCACGGTATGGGCTACACCCGCATTACGGGCGAGAAAGACGGGCTGCAGGTCAGCGAGCTGTTCTTCGTGCCGGTAGGCTCCAACTGCGAGATCCAGCACCTGACTCTGACTAATAAGAGCTCGGCGAAGCGAAGCTTCAAACTTTTCGCCTACGCTGAATGGTGCCTGTGGAACGGCCAGACAGACGGCGAGAACTTCCAGCGCAACCTTTCCACCGGCGAGGTGGAAATCGAACCAGGCGTGCTATACCACAAAACCGAATACAAAGAGCGCAGAAACCATTATGCGTTCTATTATTGCTCCGACCCGAAGGCTTCGTACGATACCGACCGTGAAGCATTCGTCGGGCTCTACAATGGGCTCGAGGCGCCGCAGGCCGTCATCGACGGCGCCTGCAGGGGCTCGGTAGCCCACGGCTGGAGCCCGATCGCAGCATTCGCGCTGGATATCACGCTCGAACCCGGAGAGACGCTCTCACGTAGCTTTATGATAGGCTATGTGGAGAATCCGGAGGACGAAAAATTCGACCTCAAGGCCCCCCGCACCGTCTGGAGCCCGACTATCAACAAGAAGCGTGCGCACGAACTGATTGCACAGTTCGACTCCGCGGCAAAGATCGAAAAAGCGTTTGCTGAGCTGAAGGCGTACTGGGACGGCATACTCGGACGCTTCAGCATTGAATCCGACTCGCCCGAACTGGACAGGATGGTTAACATCTGGAACCAGTACCAGTGTATGATCACCTTCTGCTTCTCGCGCAGCGCCTCGTTCTTCGAGAGCGGTATCGGCCGCGGTATGGGCTTCAGGGATTCCAACCAGGATCTCGTGGGCTTCGTGCATCAGATACCGGAGCGCGCAAGACAGAGGATACTCGACATAGCCGCCACCCAGTTCCCGGACGGAGGCTGCTACCACCAGTATCAGCCCCTCACCAAGCGCGGCAACAACGACATAGGCGGCGGTTTCGGTGACGATCCGCTTTGGCTCATCTTCGGAACGGTGGCATACATCAAGGAGACTGGAGATTTCAGCATCCTCGACGAGCCTGTGCCTTTCGACAATCAGCCCGGCAGCGAAAAAACGCTTCTGGAGCATCTTCAGATATCATTCCAGCACGTCGCGGACAATCTCGGTCCCCACGGCCTGCCGCTCATCGGCCGAGCCGACTGGAACGACTGCCTGAACCTCAACTGCTTCTCGAGCGACCCTAACGAGTCATTTCAGACCACTGAAAACAATTCCGAAGGCAGCAAGGCCGAGTCGCTGATGATAGCGGGACAGTTCGTGTTCTGCGGCCGTCAGTATGCCGAACTGCTGGAGAGGATAGGCAAGCCCGCGGACACCGTGCTGAAGCAGGTGGACGCGATGGTCGCCGCGGTCGAGCAGTTCGGCTGGGACGGCCGCTGGTTCCTCCGCGCCTACGATTTCCACGGTGCAAAGGTAGGCAGCTTGGAGAACGAGGAAGGCAAGATCTTCATCGAGAGCCAGGGCTGGTGCACTATGGCCGGGATCGGCGCGGAAAAGGGTATGTGCGACAAGGCTCTGGACAGCGCGAAGGAGATGCTCGACTGCGAGTACGGCCTGGTGCTGAACAACCCCGCTTTCACGCGTTATTATATCGAGTACGGCGAGATCTCGACCTACCCGGCCGGCTACAAGGAGAACGCCGGCATCTTCTGCCACAACAACCCGTGGGTCATCATCGGCGAGGTGGTAGCCGGCCGCGCTGAAGACGCGTGGGAGCACTACCGCAAGATATGCCCGGCCTTTGTCGTGGACCAGGAACGCAGGAAGGTGGAACCGTATGTCTACTGCCAGATGGTAGCGGGCAAGGACGCCGCCCTGCCGGGTGAGGGCAAGAACAGCTGGCTCACCGGCACCGCGGCGTGGAACTGGTACACCGCCACACAGTGGATCCTGGGCATCAAGCCCGAATACGACGGTCTGCTCGTGAAGCCCTGCCTGCCTTCAGGGATCAAGAAGTTCAAGGTACGCAAGGCGTTCCGCGACGCAGTGTACGATATAACGATTCTTAACACCGGCAAGGGAGGATCTGAATTCATCCCGTACGAGCCGGGTGAGCACTCATTGACTATCGAAGTTTAACTATGCTTGCTACCCTGCTGGCGGTATTTCTGCTCAACAACGGCTGGAGTTTCCATCTGGGCGACGCCAACTCTATGGAGGCTGATTTCGCCCACGGAACCCAGTATTTCACGCATATGGCGAAGGCCTGCGCGTGGGACGGCGTGGACGCCACCAGCCTGGATTTCGTGGAGGATTCGACTTGGACTAAGGTCAATCTCCCGCACGACTGGGTGGTCGATCTGCCGTTCAGCCCGGAAGCATCGCACAGCCACGGTTATAAATGCATAGGCTGGAAATATCCGCAGAATTCCGTGGGCTGGTACAGGCGCGAGCTCGATATCCCCGCATCTGCCGAGGGCGAAGTAATCACAGTTGAATTCGAAGGCGTTTACCGCAATTACGAAGTGTATATCAACGGCTTCTATGTGGGTCACGAACGCAGCGGCTATGCCACCCGCGAATACGACCTGAGCGATTATCTGATCTACGGCGGGCGCAACATACTCGCAGTCCGAGTGGACGCCTCGCTCGAAGAAGGCTGGTATTACGAAGGCGCGGGCATCTACCGTAACGTCTACCTGTGGGAAGGCGGCAAGCCTGCCCAGGCTCCCGCTGAAGTCGATTATGCATTCTCTCCCGAGCAGGGTTTCCTGGTAAACGGGAAGAAGGTGTTCCTGAAAGGTGCGAACATCCATCAGGATGCAGCCGGAGTGGGAATCGGAGTTCCCGACGAACTTTGGCGCTACCGCATCGCGCGCCTGAAGGAATTCGGCTTCAACGCTATCCGTACGGCTCACAACCCCGCATCCCCTTCCCTGCTTCGCATCTGCGACGAGATGGATATGTATGTGATCGAGGAGGTCAGGCAGTTCGGCTCCTATCCGGAGGCTCTCGAGTTGCTGAAGAATATGATCGAGCGCGACCGTCACCACAAATGCGTCATCGCCTGGGGTATAGGCAACGAGGAGTGGGGCGGCAGACCGGTCGGCGGCGCCGTTGCCCGCAAGATGGTCGCCTACGCCCATACGCTCGACCCCAGCCGCCCCACGACCTACGGCAACTCCGGAGGCGAGTATATGATAGACGACGAAGTGGATGTGCCCGGCTACAATTACATTCGCCAGAACCATATCGACCAAGATCACGCTGAACACCCTGGCCGCTCCGCGATAGGCACCGAGGAAACCTCGGGCGCCGGCGTTCGCGGCTCCAAGGGCGATTTCGATATCGACTTCGTACGCGAAGGCTACGAATTCTATGTCTCCAGGCCCTGGACCGCGGGAGTGTTTTTCTGGACTGGTTTCGATTATCGTGGGGAGCCCTATCCCAAGGCCTGGCCCAATACCGGATCGCTTTTCGGACTGATGGACTACTGCGGTTACCCCAAAGAAGAAATGTGGGAGTTGCGCGCGCTATGGTCCGGAGAGACTAAGCGCGAGCTGAAGGCCGCTCGCCGTGTCGAAGAAGGAAGCTTAGGGTCAAAAATGGGTCAAGCTTCGACGAAATCGCTAAGCTTAGGGTCAAAATCGGGCCAAGTTTCGATACGAGCGCACAAAAACGAGTTGAAACGCGACGGCCAGGATGTCATCGTGATCGATGTGTGGTCCAATGAGCCTTCGCTCGAAGTGAGCGTCACCGGCGCCGAATTCCTCGGCTGGGGTAACGGCGACCCTCAGTTCAGGCACATCGAACGCCCGAGTCCCCGCCCCGGTCGCGCTTCGAGTGATGCCGCCCGCACCCCTCAGACGCTGACCATCTACCCCTTCGTCTGCCGTGCGCAGGTGCTCGTCCGCTCGATCGAAGGCCAGACCGACCCCGTTACCGTCCGCATCGGCCCCGCCGAACTCATCATCCGCTAACAGCCTCATCACCGGCGCCATTTTCCCATTATTTGGCGCAGAATTGACGCTTTCCACGAGTTTCGGCGCTATTTTAGCCTCATTTGGCGCCAGATGACCACAATTCACACCGAAAGGCGCTGAAACAGCCATTTTTGGCGCCCGAGCCATTATGCAAGCGATATTTTTCGTATTTTTGACAAAAATACAGTAGTTATGAAGAGAAAGTTAATTATTGCGGCAGCGATGCTGCTTTCTTTGGGTGCAAATGCCCAGAATTCCCCTCTCGACGTCCAGGAGATCAAACTCTCGAACGGAATGCAGGTCTGGCTCAACCAGGATGCCTCCCAGCCGAAGGTTTTCGGTGCGGTGGTGGTGAAAGCCGGCGGTAAGGATTGTCCGGACACCGGTCTTGCTCACTACCTGGAGCATCTCCTTTTCAAGGGCACGACTGAAATGGGTACGACCGACTATGAAGCCGAGAAGGTGTGGCTGGACTCAATCGCAGTCTGCTATAACCAGCTTGCAGAGACCAGGAATGACAGCGTCAGGTTCGAGATCCAGAAGCACATCAACGAGCTCAGCATCAAGGCAGCAGATTACGCCATCCCGAACGAGTTCGACCTTCTGACCGCACGCTATGGCGGCACCAGCCTCAACGCTGCGACCTCATACGATTACACATTCTATTTCAACACCTTCTCTCCTCAGTTCATCGCCCAATGGTGTGAACTCAACAGCCACCGTATGCTGAATCCTGTCTTCCGTCTCTTCCAGAGCGAGTTGGAGACCGTCTACGAGGAGAAGAACCGCGCTTCCGACAACACTATGCAGGCTCCGCTGATGGAGATGATACGCATCTTCTCCGACGGCAATCCTTACTCTTATGAGATTATCGGAAGCACCGAAAATCTGAAGAACCCTCGCCTCGAGGAAATGATGAACTTCTTCCACAAATACTATGTGGGCAACAATATGGGTCTTATTCTTTCGGGAGACTTTGACCTGGCGACCATCGAGCCGCTCCTCGAGAGCACGTTCGGACGTCTTCCCGCAGGTGAACCTGCAGTCAAGGAACCCGTCAAGGTGCCCGAAATCAAAGGCGCCCGCGACGTGAAGATCAAGGCCGAAATACCTATGATCAAGATAGCTGTCTACGGCTTCAACGGTCCTAAGGACGGCGATCCCGACGCTCCGGTGCTCGACCTTGCCACTTCGCTGCTGACCAACAGTTTCTCCTCCGGTCTGCTCGACTCGCTCGCGACCAACCACAAGGTGCTGATGGCCGCGGCCGCACGTGTTCCACTGTTCAACGAAATGGGCATCGCAGGTTATATGATCGTACCTTCCATCCCGTTCGGCTCCCTGCCCAAAGCGGAAAAGCTCGTGCGCGAACAGGTGGAGAAGGTGAAGGCCGGAAAGTTCTCCGACGCCGATCTCGAAGCCCTGAAGCTCGAGGCCGCACGTAACGCTATGTCTCAGCTCGAGACCATCAGTTCCCGTTCGGACGCTATGGTCGAGGTTATGGCGCAGAACCGCAGCTGGTCAGACTATCTGGCCGAGGTTGACGCCATTCGCAACATCACACGCGAAGACGTGATCCGTGTCGCGAACAAGTATTTCGGAGAGGACTACATCCGCTTCGAGAAGGTTAAAGGCACCTATCCCAAGGACAAGGTGGCAGCGCCCAAGTTCGACCCCATCGTGCCCAAGCACGCCGGCGAGAAGTCTGAGTACGCCAAGAAACTCGAAGAGATGCCCGTGGGCGACAAGGAGCCCCGTCTTCTTGATTTCGCAAACGATGTGGAGAAGATCAAACTCAGCGATCTGGTCACGCTCTACTATAAACCCAACGAGATCAACGATCTTTTCAGCCTTACCGTTCAGGTGGACGAAGGATTCAACGAGGACCCGAAGATTCCGTTCGTGGCCAGTTTCCTCAACACCATAGGTACTGATTCTCTGAGCATTCAGCAGCTCTCGAAGGCCTGGCAGAATCTCGGAACCAGTTTCTCGGTAGGCAACGGCAACCATAACTTCACTAT
Organism: Bacteroidales bacterium; assembly: GCA_017615435.1. The sequence continues at coordinate 30,003 of JAGAAF010000021.1, read as the reverse complement.
GAGTATGACCGGCTACGACAGCCGTTTCGCTCCTTCGCTTAAGCTTCTCCGTCATTTCCAGGACCACGCAAAGGCCGACAAATCCAGCTTCAAAGAACTCAAGCAGGGCATAGAGCTCGAGAAGAAGACCTTCCTCACCGGAGGCACTTCCAACATTATGCAGGCCACGATGCAGCGCGTATTCTTCGGCGAGAACGCTCCCAAGCTGGTTGCGCTGGACGCGAAGCAGCTCGACAAAGTGGGCGCCGACGGCCTGCTTGCCAAGTTCTCCGAGTTGCTCAGCAAGGAGTGCAGCATATTCTATTGCGGTTCCCTCCCGAAGGAAACTGTTGAAGAGGCACTGCGCGCCGAACTTAATCTCGAGCGTGTTACCACCGCGACCGAGCGTAATTATCTCAATTATCAGGTCTACGACGAACCGACCGTGTTCTTCTACAACCTGCCCAATTCCCGCCAGGCTCAGATAATGACCTACCAGACTCCTGCAGGCCCTGCGGACGATATGCAGGCAACACTTCTCGAAGTCCTGGGCGAGTATTTCGGCGGCGGAATGTATTCGATTATGTTCCAGGAGGTGCGCGAGTTCCGCTCAATGGCATACTCCGCACACGGCCAGGCTTCCCGTCCGCTCCCCGCTGAGAAGGACGGACGCTCCCTGTTCATCAATTCGCTCGGCACCCAGGCGGACAAGAGCCTGGCCGCGCTCGAACTGGTGGACTCCCTGCTCACCAATTTCCCGCTGAAGGAATCTACTTTCACTGCCTCCGTACAGTCTATCACTGCCGAGGCCAACAACGGTTATCCTTCATTCCGCGGAGTGGCTTCGTCCGTGCACAACTACGAAATCCAGGGCTACACCGAAGATCCGGACAAGGCGATTCTCGAGAATCTGGGCAATGTCACCCTCGAAGGCCTCAAGGCCTACTACGATGAGTTCGTGAAGACGGCCAACCGCAGCATCATCATCGTCGGCGACCGCACCAAGCTCCCTATGGACAAGATCGCGGAGTACGGCAAGATCGTCGAACTGACTCAAAAGGATATCTACAAATAGCAGGTATTACATAAAATAAGGGGTTGCTCCAAACAGGAACAACCCCTTATTTTTGCTATTGCTATTATTCCGCAGTGGCGGCTTCGAGCTTCTTCATCATTGCGAACATAAAGATCGCGGAGATGACGCAGACGCCGAGGAAGACGCTCCAGACAACCCACAGAGGAATGTTGCCCCAGAGGTGACCGCCGACCTGGACGAGGAAGTTTCCGAGGGCGGTTGCGACGAACCACATACCCATCATCATACCCTTATACTTCGGAGGAGCGACCTTCGACACGAAGGAGATTCCCATAGGGCTGAGAAGCAGCTCACCGAAGGTAAGGATGAGGTACACGGTGATTAGCCAGTAAGGCGACACGAGGGTCTCGGGCATTCCGGCCGCACGCGCTGCAGCCTGGGTCTCAGGATTATTAAGGCCGATGGAGGCAAATACCATAAGGCCGAAGGCCACGGCGGCGACCAGCATACCGTAAGCGATCTTGCGGGGAGCTGAAGGCTCCTTGCCCTTCTTTGCGAGGGCGCCGAAGATGGCCATCGACACCGGGGTGAGGGCTACCACGTAGAACGGGTTGAAGTGCTGGAAGATGGGGGCGCTGATGGCCACGGAACCGCTGAGGCGGCTGTACTGCCACACCAGATATGCGCAAGCGAGCGCGACCACGGCCACTCCTATCCACTTCCCTCTCGCGGCTGTCTCCTTGTCGAAGATGGTGAACAGCGCGTAGACGATAATGATCACGGCGACCAGGTTCCACACGTTGAACGGCATAGACGCCAGGCCTTCCGAACTGCGCTGGGTGAACTCGTCAGCGAAGTAAGTGAGGGTGAGACCGTTCTGATGGAAGCTCATCCAGAAGAATATGACCACGGCGAACACAAGGAACAGCGCGACCATACGCTTCTTCGTCTGCTCGGGGGTGAGGGTGTCCACGATCTGGGCCTTCTCGCCCTTCTTGGCGCCGCCCTCCACGTGCTTGAACCAGCCGCGGAAAGCGTAGTAGATGCCTATCGAGACGATAAGGGAAACACAGGCGACGGCGAAGGAGAAGTGGTAAGCTGCATTGCCGTCAAAGCCGAGCGTGATAGCCCACTCGCGGATCTTGATGGCGGCTGTCGGAGCGAAGAGCGCGCCGAGGTTGATGGCCATATAGAACAGCGAAAAGCCAGAATCACGCTTCGCAGCATACTCAGGATCGTTGTACAAATCTCCCACCATCACTTGCAGGTTACCCTTGAAGAGGCCGGTACCGAAGCCGATCAGCAGCAAGGCGGCCAGCATCGCGACAAGCGCGACTGTGCCGCCACCGAGCGGAACGGAAAGAAGCAGATATCCGGCGAACATCACGAAGATGCCGGCGGTGACCATCTTGCCGAATCCGAACTTGTCGGCCAGGATACCTCCGATGAGGGGGAAGAAATACACGAGCATAAGGAACGAGCTGTAAATGAGACCGGCCGTTCCCGCTTCGAGGCCGAAGTTCGCACGGAGGAACAGCGCGAACACGGCGATCATAGTGTAGTAGCCGAAGCGCTCGCCGGTGTTGGCGAGAGCCAGGGCAAACAGACCTTTGGGCTGATTTTTGAACATATCTATACGTTTTACTGAATTTTCACGAGTTACAAATTTACTAATAAATTGTTAAATTTGGGAGATGAAGCGATTTCTGATCAAAGTGTTCCTGCGGCTGTTTTCGTGGCTGCCATTATGTGTGCATCACTTCAATGCCCACATAATCGGCTGGCTTGCGAGCCTCACTTACAGAAGGAAGGTCGTCAAGGAGAACATAGATCACGCTTTCCCCGAAAAAACCGAGAAGGAGCGCAGGAAGATATTCAAGGCCTTCTACCTTCACTTCGGCCAGATAATCGCAGAGACAATATGGTTCGGAGGGAGTTCAGCAAAACGCATCGCCCGCTCGAGGATAGTGACGGTGAAGAATCCGGAGGAACTCGTAAGGCTTAACGGGAAGAAAGAAGGAACCATCGTGATGTTCGCCCACTGCGGCAACTGGGAGGTTCTCGGAGGATTCCCCTGCTTCGACTACGGCGATGTGCGCATACCTCTGACCGAGAAGAACACAGCCGAGGTGTACAAGCGCCTTAAAGACAAGGCCTGGGACGATATTATTCGCGAAAACAGACTCCACGCCCTCAGCAAGGAGTACGACAATTATATCGAGACCAACAGCATCCTCAGGCACATCCTCGAGCACAAGGATCAGGGAATGTTCTACTTCCTCTGCACGGATCAGTGGCCCTACGGCAGCGCGAAAACTTACACGCACATCACCTTTATGCACCGTAAGACCCGCTCGATGACAGCCGCCGCCGCAATAGCCCGCAAGCTGAATATGGCGGTCACTTATCTGTCCATAGTCAGGAATCCGAACGGCAGGAAATACCTGGTCGAGTTGAAGACTATAGCGGACAACGCAGCGGAACTCACAGAGCAACAAATCGTCGAACAATATTACAAATACATAGAAGAAGACATCTACGCCGACCCGGGCAATTATCTCTGGTCCCACCGCAGATGGAAAAAAGCCCCCGACACGCAATGAAAAAGACTCTCATCGCAGCCGCAGTCCTGGCGCTCACAGCCATTTCCACACGTGCACAGGAAGTGACTTACGCCCTTCCGAAGACCACCATCACGGTTGAGGTGGCCTATTCGCAGGATATAATCCACGCCGGCAAGTACGCCAAATATGCCAAGGAACTCCTTGGACTGGAGGTAGTTCAGAAAGACACCGTCGTGACCGAAATCACCCAGTTCAAGATACAGCCCAGGGTGGAAGCGGACCAGTCAAAGCGCTATTCGGTGAACCTGAATGCCAACACCCGTCCCGCGCTCCTCGCCCTTACGGAGCAAGGCCTCGTGTCAGGCGATGATACCGAATTCAAAGACAAGCGCCAGCACCACGCCCAGGGCCGCCAGTTCGGTTACAGGAAGCCGGATGCCAAGCCCAAGACGGAGCCGAAGGTAAAGCAAACCTTCTACGAAGAGCAGATAGTCACCAGCGTGGACTCCCTCGGCAACGAAATAAGCGATACCATCCTTGTTGAGATCATTCCCGTGGATTCCCTTTTCCTCGAGGCGCACGATGCCGCGGAAGATATCGCCGAGTTGCGCGAGCAGCGCTACAAGATCCTCACCGGCGACACGGACGCGTCCTATGCCGGCGAGGCCCTCGGCGCTGCTCTCGCTGAGCTCAGCCGTCTGGAAAGCGAGCTTCTCGCACTATTCCAGCCTACTTCCGAGACCGTGAAAGGCAAGGCCTTCTTCGACATCATCCCCGACCGCGAGGGCAGCATCGACGTTTTCGCCCTCGATTCAGCACGCGGCCCCGTGAAGGCGGCCAAAGCCAGCTCTGATATCTTCAGTCTCGTGATCACGGCGGAGCCCGTGGCAGAAGCTCCGGCAGCCGCCCCTACCAAGAAGCAGCCCACCCAGAAGCTGGTCTACCGCATCCCCGCTATCTGCACAGTCACCCTCACCGACGGCGTGGACGAGATCACCAGCCTGCGTATGCCCATCTACCAGCTGGGCCTTGAAGCGACTTATCCTTTGTATGACTAATAACTCAATAATATGACAATCAAAGATTTGACTCCATCGATAGTATGGAATAACTTCTACCAGATCACACGTATTCCGCGTCCCTCGAAGCACGAGGAAAAAATCCGCGCATTCCTTCTCCAGTGGGCTAAGGACCACGATGTGGAAGCATTCGCTGACGACACCGGAAACGTCATAATGCGCGTTCCCGCCACCCCCGGCTTCGAAAAGCGCAAGGGAGTGATACTCCAGGGCCATATGGATATGGTTCCTCAGAAAAACTCGGACGTTAAGCACGACTTCCTCACCGACCCTATCGAGACCAAGGTCGAGGGAGAGTGGCTCAAAGCCTGCGGCACCACCCTCGGTGCCGACAACGGCCTTGGAGTGGCTCTCGCTATGTCCGTGGCCGAGTCGAAGGAGGTCAAGCACGGTCCCATCGAGATCCTCGTCACCTACGACGAAGAGACGGGAATGACCGGAGCGGCAGCGCTCAAGCCCGGCGTGCTGAAGGGCGACATCCTCATCAACCTCGACTCTGAGACCGAGGGCGAGCTCTATGTGGGCTGCGCAGGCGGAGTGGACGCGTCGGCCGAAGGCACATACGCGGCCGTGAACGCCCCAGCAGGCTACACTTCAGTACAATTCGCAGTCAAGGGTTGTCAGGGAGGACATTCCGGTATGGATATTATCCTCTACAGGGCGAACGCCAACAAGGCTGCGGCTCGCATCCTTCTCGAGGCGATGAAGACCGAGGACATCAAGCTCGTCAGCCTTGAAGGCGGCACCCTGCGCAACGCTATCCCCCGCGAGTGCTTCGCCACTCTCCTCGTCAAAGACTTCGCGGCAGCGAAGGCCACGGTTGAGAAGATCGCAGCTGTCGTCAAGGGCGAATACGCCGAGACCGACCCTGATATGACGGTTGTCTTCGAAAAGACCGACTCCCCTGCCGCCAAGTGCGCTTCCGATGCCGATGCCAAACGCATCATCGACGCAATCGTAGCCTGCCCTGACGGAGTAGAGAGGATGAGCGCATCCGTGCCCGGCCTCTGCGAGACCAGCACAAATATGGCTATGGTCAAGGTCGCCGACGGCAAATGGTTCGTGAAGAGCCTGCTCCGCAGCTCGATCGACACCGCCAAGATGGCGTTAGCAGACAAGATGAAGAGCGTCTTCGACCTTGCTGGAGCGACCACGACCTTCGACGGAGCCTATTCCGGATGGAAACCGAATCCCAACTCCGCCATCCTTAAAGTGATGAAGGATGTCTATAAGAAAATGTTCGGAAAGGATGCGCTCGTGATGGCTATACACGCCGGACTCGAGTGCGGAATCCTCTCGGGAGCATACCCTCATTGGGATATGGTTTCGTGCGGACCGACCCTTCTCAGCCCTCACTCCCCCGACGAGCGTGCGCACATCCCTTCAGTGGCAAAAGTATGGGACTACCTCCAGGAAGTCCTCGCAAACATACCTGAATGACAGAAGATCTCCGCAAGCAACTGATAGAGTGGGCCGAGACCTATAACGATCCGGTCTACTTCGTCGAGGATCCGATAGCGTTCCCCAGAGAATTCGCGGCACGCGGCGCGTCCCTCCAGGACATCGAAATCGCCGCCGTCTTCGCCGCCCATCTCGCCTGGGGCCGACGCGCTATGATCGTACGCGACTGCCAGCGCCTTTTCGACGAAATGGACTGGCGTCCCTACGACTACATTATGGCCCACTCCTACCGCGACGACAATACCAGTTTGCACCGTACCGTCAAATGGTCCGAAATCGCCCATATCTGTAATCACTTATATCATTATTATTCAATCAATAAAAGTTTGGAAAAATTGAATGCGAATGAGATAAGGGTTACCATCTTCAGGCAGAAGGAGGATAAGAGGGCGGCGAACAAGAAGATCAATATGATGAGAAGGTGGCTGGTCAGGGACGACGGGAAGGTGGACCTGGGGGTGTGGAAGCACACATCTCCGGCGGACCTCATAATGCCTCTGGATGTGCACGTGTACACTCAGGCGGCGGCGCTGGGACTGACCGATCGCAGGCAGAAGGATATAGTGACCGCGATGCATATTACGGACGCCTTCAGGGAGATATGGCCGGACGATCCCGTGAAGGGCGATTTCGCGCTGTTCGGATACGGAGTAACCAGATAGGATGCCAAGACTGTACATATTGTCGGGATGCAACGGCTCCGGGAAGACGACGGCCTCATACACCCTTCTTCCCGAGATGCTCGAATGCCGCGAATTCGTCAACTCCGACGAGTTCGCCAAGAGCCTGTCGCCTTTCGACCCGTCAGCCGCATCAGTCTCTGCGAGCCGCTATATGCTCCTGAAAATCAGATATTTGCTATCGAAGCGCGCCGATTTCAGCATCGAAACCACTCTCGCCACACGTTCACTTTTGAACATAATCAAAGAGGCGAAGAGTCTGGGCTACACAGTGACCCTCCTATACTTCTGGTTGAGCAGCCCGGAACTTGCCATCAAGCGAGTGCAGGCAAGGGTGCGGGCAGGAGGCCACAACATCCCCGAAGACACTATCCGCAGACGCTATGTGATGGGCCTGAAGTATTTCTTCGAGACCTATGCCCCCGTGAGCGACCGCTGGGTGCTCGCAGACAACAGCAAGACCCCGTTCACGGTTGTGGCCGAGGGAAACAAAACAAAGACTTTCATCAGAGATGAACAACGATACAAGAGCATTAGAGACGTTTGCTATCCGGAAGACGGATCTGCAGAAGCTGACCAGTGAGGCTCTGCGCTGCGGCGGCTCCTACTGCGACCTTTTCTTCGAAAACACGATGGTTTCCAACCTGATGCTTCGCGACGGCGAAGTGTCTTCGGGCGGTTACACCGTGGACTACGGTTGCGGCGTCCGCGTCCTTGACGGAGAAAAAACCGGGTACGCGTATGCTGAGAGCACGGATATGAAGTCGTTGCTTGAGGCTGCGAGAGCAGCCTCGGCTATTGCCACTGGCAGTGGCAATAGCCGCTTCGCCGACACGGCCTTCGGCCCGGCGAAGCCCAACTTTTACCCTATGCAGCGCGACTGGCGTACGGCGGACGCGGCGTCATTCCTTCCGGGTCTGAATAAGCTCGAAGCACTCATTCGAGCGAAGGACAGCAGGGTCGCGAAGGTGATTGCGCTTCTGGGTTACTCCGTGAGCGAAATCCTGATGTACAATTCGCTGGACGAGCTCACCTCGGATTTGAGGCCTATGGCCAGTCTGAGCGTGCAGGTCGTGTTCCAGAGCAAAGGCTCCGTGCAGACCAAGAGCGCATCGCGCAGTTTCCGTATGGGTGTGGAGTTCTTCACGGACGAACTCATCAAAGAAGTCGCAGAGGAAGCGACGAGCGGAGTGGACGCGCTGTTCGAGGCTCGTCGCCCTGCCGGAGGGCAGATGAGCGTGGTGATGGGTGCGGGAGCCTCCGGTATACTTCTCCACGAAGCTATGGGCCACGCATTCGAAGCCGACTTCAACCGCAAGGGCCAGTCCGTGTTCGCGGACAAAATGGGCAAGCAGATATGCCGCAAGGGCATAAACATACTGGATGACGGCACTCTCCCCTTCTTCCGCGGCAGTTGCAACTACGACGACGAAGGCGTGCCCGGCCAAAAAACATATATGGTCACGGACGGCGTGCTGACGTCCTACCTTCACGACCGCATCAGCGCCGCTTACTACGGCGTCTCACCTACGGGCAACGGCAGACGCGAGTCCTTCCGCTATAACCCCATCCCGCGTATGCGCTCGACCTATATGGAAAACGGCGCGGACGGCACGGTCGAAGACCTGATTAAGATGGCGGGCAGCGGCATCTATGTGGACGAATTCGCCAACGGCGAAGTGAAAATCGGCGAGGGCGACTTCACCTTCTATGTGAAGAGCGGCTATCTGATCGAGAACGGCCGCCTGACTTTGCCGGTGAAGGATATCAATATAATCGGCAACGGTCCTCAGGCCCTCGCAGATATCGTAGCGGTGGCCGGCGACCTCAAGGTGGACCCGGGAAGATGGACCTGCGGCAAGGGGCAGAGCGCTCCGGTCAGCTGCGGTATTCCTTCCGTGCTTATCAAGAATCTTACAGTGGGAGGCGGACAATGATAGAGAACTACGAACTTGAACTCGCACGCCTGGTGATGCAGCTGGCGGGCAAAGAAGGCGCCCTCAAATGCAGGGTATGCCTCACCAAGAACGTTTCGGACATTATCGGCACCCTCAACGGCGAGATAGACAAAGTCACTCATTGCCTGGACCGTGGACTCTCGCTGACACTGTTCGTGGATGGACGGTTCGGCACTTTTTCCACCAATCAGCTCGACGAGGAGAGCCTGCGCGACTTCGTGCACAAAGCTGTCGCGATGACGCGCATCCTCGCGGAAGATCAGCTTCGCGATCTTCCCGATCCCGCGCGCTGCTGCAAATCGGCAACCGGCGGCGACGAACTGGGGTTGTATGACCCCGCGTATGCTGAAGTGACCGCCGACGAGCGCAGGAAACTAGCTCTTGATGCGGCAGCTTTCGGTAAAATCGAAGATACCAAAGAGTATAAACTTATCTCCGAAGAAGGAGAATACAGCGACTCCGAGTTCGACGCGGTGACGCTCGACTCGAACGGGCTGTTCTGCCGGCACAAGGAGACTTCGTTCGAATACGGAGTGGAAGTGACGGTCCAGTCAGCGGACGGAGGCAAGTTCAGCGGGTTCTGGTGGGAATCATCATCGTCGAAGAGCGGTCTGCGCCTCGAACACGTCGGACGGACGGCCATTTGCCGCGCAGCGGCGCAGATAGGGACCCAGCCCTTTGCGAGCGGACAGTACAAGATGGTAGTGGACACGAATGTCGCTTCCAAACTGGTATCCCCCGTACTGAACGCGCTGGGAGGCTATTCCCTGCAGCAGGGCAACTCGTTTATGACGGACACGCTCGGGCAGAAAGTGTTCGGCGAGGGCGTCACGATTATCGACGACTGCCACATCAAAGGCCAGTCCGGTTCGCGCCTGTTCGATTCCGAGGGCATCGCGACCCGGCCGGGACAGATCATTGAGAACGGAGTGGTGAAGGAGTATTTCATCAATACCTATATTTCGCGAAAGATGGGCATAGCCCCCACGATCGAGGACAGTTCGCGCGCACATCTGATGCCGTGGCCGAAACCGGGGCTCTCACAGGCCGACATACTGGCTCTCTGCGGCGAGGGCATCCTCGTTACCGGATTCAATGGCGGCAATTGCAACTCCGCCACGGGCGATTTCTCCTACGGAATCGAAGGTTTCCGCTTCGAAGGAGGCAAGATCGTCGGTCCGGTCAGCGGGATGCTCATCACGGGCAATTACCGGGAACTGTGGAAGAATCTTATCGCCGCCGGAGACGATGCGCGCCCCTGCGCCGCGAAGCTCATCCCGACTATTGCATTTGACAACGTAGATTTTAATGGATAAAATGAAAGTAGAAAAGAACAGAGTGGTAGCGTTGAGCTACACGTTGGTGGTGGACGGCGAGGTTGCCGACCAGGCCACCGCAGAGCGCCCTTTGGAGTACATCCACGGCACCGGTATGCTTCTTCCCCGCTTCGAAGAGGAAGTCGCGGGCAAAGAGCCGGGCGAAGATTACAAATTCACCCTCTCGCCTGAGGAAGGCTACGGCGTACACAATCCCGCGCACGTCTTCGACATCCCCATCACCGCCTTCGCCATCGACGGCGAGATACGCCGCGACCTGCTTGTCGTGGGACGCACCATCCCTATGCTCAACCAGAACGGGCAGGTAGTTCAGGGCACCGTGGCCGCTGTCAAAGAAGACGCAGTCTCGATGGACTTCAACCACCCTATGGCCGGCAAGACGCTTAACTTCAGCGGCACGGTCGTTTCAGTCAGGGAGGCAACTGAAAAAGAACTCACCGAAGGCCTCCACGGCGAATATCTACCGGAGGAGGAGCACTGCTGCAAGAAGAAGGGGCAGTGCAAAAAAGAAAAAGGTGACAGCGAATGCTGCCACCACGGTGATTGCAAAAAGGAAGACTAAGCCGTCTCTTCAGGGAGAGGCTTGGCGCGGAAGATACTCGCGAGAGTAAGTCCGGAGATAATATGCCAGATTCCCCACCAGGCGGTGACGAAGAGCATACCTCCGTACATAATTCCGGTTTCGGGATTGTTCCAGATCTCAGGCTTGAAGATAGCCGTGTTGAGAAGAAGGGTAAGTCCGAGGCCGGAATTCTGTATACCCACTTCGATAGTGACCGACCTTCTGTCCTTCTTCGGGAGTTTCATCAGAGTCGCGCCGCCGAAGCCGGTGCCGAACGCACAGGCGTTGTGAACGAGCACGAGGAAGAAGATGAAGAGGATGTACTTGACGAAAAGCTGCCAGTTCGGGATGAACATTCCGAGCACCATAGCGATGAACACCACTATCGAGAAGATGGAGAATGGTTTTGTGATCTTCTGCGCAGCCTTCGGGAAGTAGTGGTTGAAGAGCATACCCAGCACGATGGGAATGCCCAGGATCATAAACACGGTGTTGAAAATATCCCAGAACGGGATTACGAGCTGAGGGATGGTGAGTTCGCCCACCCTGCCGGCAAACTGGAGGTAGAGGTTACCCCAGAGCCAGAAGTTGAGAGGAGTCACGACCGGAGCAGCCACAGTCGCGACCGCGGTCATACTCACGGACAGCTCGATGTTGCCCTTCGCGAAGGTGCTCATAAAGTTCGAGATGTTGCCTCCCGGGCAGCAAGCCACCAGGATCATTCCAAGACACACCATAGGGGTGAGAATCCTGTTGAAGATCATAATGATGATGAAGGTGACAAGCGGAAGTCCTATCCACTGGAGTACGACTCCGGTAAGGATACTCTTCGGCTTTACGAAGACTTCCTTCAGGGTTTGAGGCTTGATGTTCAGTGCGATGCCGAACATAATGAGGCCGAGCACTATACCCATTACGAGGCCGGTGCCGCCGCCAAGGTTCAGGTTAACCGCATCCAAGGATGCGAATTGTTCACGAATTCCCATAGTACACTATTTAAATAATTTATCTACTGCTTTGATTGCATCCGGGAGGGCGAAGACCACCACCCGGTCGCCGTCACGGATAACTGTGTCGCCCACTGCGATGAAGGCATCCTGATCGCGGAGAATGCCGCCGACGACAGCGCCTTCAGGGAAGTCGATGTCCTTCAGCGGAGAGCGCGTGATGGCGCTGTCCTTCGCGGCGGTGTACTCGAGTACCTCCGCCTTGGTGCCGCTCATATAACGGATGAACTTCGCCTTGTCGCTCAGGGTCATCTTGAAGATGAGGCTGGCGGAGGAGAGTTTCTTGTTCACGACCAGGTCTATTCCCATCTCCTCCGCGAGGCTGACGTATTCTATGTTCTCCACCTCCGCTATAGTTCTGGGCACGCCGAATTTCTTCGCAGCCACGCACGCGAGGATGTTGGCTTCATCGTTGCCGGTCACGGCCACGAAAGTGTCGTAACTCATAATGCCCTCCTCCACGAGGAAGTCCGGGTTGCGTCCGTCGCCGTTCACCACCAGGATGCTGTCGTCCAGGATTTCGTCCACCTCCACACAGCGGTCGTGGTTCACCTCGATCACCTTGATGTCCTCGATGTCGCCAAAAAGCGATGCGGCGGTCATCGTTCCCACCGTGCCGCCTCCGACTATCATCACCTTCTGGACATCTATATCGCTGACTCCCAGATACTTGGTGAGCCTCTTCAGCCCCGCTTTCTTGATCATTATATAGACCACGTCGCCGAACTTGAACTTGGTGTCGAACTTCGGGATGATAGTTTTGTCGTCGCGGGTAATTGCGATAACTCGGAACTGCGAGGCCTCCTCCACTGAAAACTCCTGCACGAAATCAATCAGCCTGGTGTCCAGAATCGGGCTTTCCTCGCCCATCCTGAACACTGCAAGCTGGAGTTTGCCGCCAACGAAATCGAGGGTGTCCGAAGTCAGTCCTCTCCTTATGTAACTACCGATAACGTCGGATGCGATTTTTTCCGGGCAGAAGGTCCTGTCTATGCCGGCTTCGCGTATGATTTTCTTCGGCTCGGGCCCAAGGAGATCGTTATGGATACGCGCGACCACCTTCTTCGCTCCGAGTTTCTTCGCGAACATACACGCCACGAGGTTCACTTCCTGATTCACGTGCGGGAACACGGCGATGAACAGATCGCACTGATCAACTCCGGCCCTGCGCATCGCGGGGATAGAGCTCGGCTCGCCTTCCACCACACCTACGTCGGCCGTGGCTGAAATAGCATCGAGCCTCTTCTCGTCATTGTCCATCACAGTGACTTCATTCCCTTCCTTGGAAAGCAATTTGGCCAGATGGGATCCAACCTCTCCGGCTCCGTCAATTACTACTTTCATATTTTCTCAGATATTCGAATACTTTTTTGCCCCTGAAAGCCCAGGCCGTGATGATACGGACCTTTGTGAGCGCTACCGGCGCCCCGCCCTCCGTGGGGGTTATCTTTCTGGCACGGGCTTCCCTGCGCGCCCGGGAAACCGCTTTCACATAGCTCAGCTTCCCTTGCAGCAGATATACCACCTGCGTGCCGAAATCAATTATCTTTCTCAACGCAATCCTACTGCGTGCCTTGCACACGCCTACCGTCGCCGGCAGGTTCTTGCGCAGCATCCACAATGAGTTGCGGTAGTTCAGTTTCAGTTTGAGCGGCGACGCTGGAGCGAGCGTGCCTCCGCCTATGTGCCACACCACCGACTGCGGGACCGTCCACACCTGCCCGCCGGCGAGCTGCACGCGCCAGCAGAAATCTATCTCCTCCATATGCGCGAAGAACTCTCCGTCCAGCCCGCCCAGCTCCTTCCAGAGTTTCGAGCGAACCATCAGGCACGCGCCCGTGATCCAGAACACCTTCGCGGGAGTATCATACTGTCCACGGTCGAACTCCACCGTTTGGAGCACCCTGCCCCTGCAGTACGGGAAACCGTAGTGGTCGAGCCATCCGCCTGCGGCGCCGGCATACTCGAAGCGGTCCGTACGCAGCCAGCCGCCGTCCTCCGCCCGATCGAGCGCGTGGAGTTTCGGCCCGCACACGCCGCACCGCGGATGGCTCTCCATCCACAGCACCAGCGGCTCAAGCCAGTTCTCCCCCACTTCTATGTCTGAATTCAGCAGCAGATAGTATTCCGCCCCGTCGATCTGCGCGAGGGCCTTGTTGTAGCCCTCGGCGAAGCCATAGTTCTTCCCGAGCGGGATCAAGCCCACCTCGGGATGTTTGTCTGCGAGATAATCGAGAGAGCCGTCCTCCGAACCGCTGTCGGCCACGAACAGTTTGTCGTCCGCGCCGAGCGAACCTAGGATGCCCGGGACGAAGCGCCTCAGGTAATCCAGGTTGTTCCAGTTCAGTATGACTACGGCTACTCTCATTCAGGTTTTGCAAATCCTACCATCGAGAACACCGCGCGCTCGCCGGAGCTGTCGGATGGTATGTTGAGAACAGTAAGATTCTGGCCGGCACACATTACTGAAGACCCGCCGCCGTCCAGATTAAGCACGTCCACGCAGCCGACTCCGGTCATAAGGCGGGCAAGATCGCTCAGGACAACTCCGTAGCTGCCGCCCTTGTTACGTCCGTCCACCACCATCAGCACGATTTTTCCGTCGGCTGTGCGGCCTATGGCCGTTCTCGGCTGGACCTGAGTCTTGTTGAATATGTCCGTGTAGAACAGCTCGAAATTGGAAAGGTATTTCTTGTCCGCATCGGACTGGCTTTCATCCACCGCGTAGTAATTGATCCGGGTCTTACCGTCCTTTACCAGCACGGGGCCGCCGCCAATCGCATTGTAGTAGCCTGGATTGATTGCCGGAGACGGGAATGTGGCGGAAGGTCTGAGCACGTCGGCGCCGTCGATCTGCGGAATGGGAGTGTCGTAGAAATACGGACCACCGCCCACATTGCCGCCGTAGCGCCAGCAGACCGATGCCGCGCCGGTGGACGTCACGCCGAAGATGCCCCTCGAAGCATAGTAGGACTTGGTGCGTGACAAGTAACTGTCGTTCTCCGCCTTCTGCTGGCCTTTGTCCATAACGTAGCTCAGCGATTGTCCGCTGTAGAAATAACCGCCGTTCGTGAACACATACGGAGTGCCCACCTGGCTCTTTGCCCACACGCTGGTTTTTTTATTCGAGGGCGGGCAGAGAGTGCGAAGTTCCACGTTCCCGGTGGAGATATCAGCGATGGCGTACCAGACGTTGACCGTATGACCGGTTACGGTGGTCGTGGCCTTGTAGACCTTTATTTCAGACGGTACGTCCGAAGGAGTGATGTCCGTATAAGTGACATTGTAGGGTTCCGGTTCGGGCGCAGGAGAAACGGTCTGGGGCTCCGAATAGCCGATGGCGCCGTCCGATACCGACCTGGCGAATGCCCTGAGCGTTACGGGGCCGTCGGGATTGATAATCACGCCCAGTCCGGTGCCGTTCTCACGCAACTTCTTCCAGAAGGTGAAAGACTCACCATCGCCCCACTCTATTCCGTTCTCGACGCTTCCGCCGTAGTCGTCGGTAATAGTGTAGCGCACGACTATCATATTGGAAGCAGTCTCTATCTTGTCTATCCTTACTTCAGGCTTGGGCTCCGGAATTCCGTCGATAGTGAAATCCACGCTGGAATAGTCCGTGTAGGTATTTCCCTTGAACGAGCACATTCTGAACGAGTAGCGGCCGTTCTCTGTGAATTCAGAATCGGTGTAGGAGAAAACTCCGGCCGCGATGTTACCAAGCATCTTGTATTTGCCGTTGGGGCCGGCCTTCTGAATCTCCACGCCATCGTAGTCGGTGGATTCGTTCTCCCAGGTCAAGACGGCGGTTATTCCGTCCGAGACCTCAACCTGGAGATTGCTCGGGGCCACAAGAACGTGCTTTTCCGGTTCCGGATCCGGATCCGGCTCGGGAGTCGGGACTGGTTTATCCTCGCAGGCCGCCAGCGCAAAGGCCAGCAGGGCGATAAGCGCAAAATATCTCTTTTTCATCATAACGGATTGACTGCCTTGTCTTTGTATAGTTCGCGGAAGACGTTTTCGCGCTCTTTGATGCCGTCGAACCAGAACTGGGATTCTCCGCAGGTCATATTCGCACGGTTCACCGCAATTTCACTCCTGATATTTTCTTCTGAAAGTATGTTGCCCCCGTTTTTCAGTATCATCACGGGGTTCAGTTTTGTCCTGTCCACATAACGCAGGGACAGATTCACGTAATTTTCATAATTGGAAGGGATGTAGCACTGGACGCTGATAAGGTCCGCGTGTCCTTCCGAGACCCAGGTGGGCCAGTCCTGCATCAGGTTATCCTTGCACCAAGGGTAATTGTTGGGGCTGAAGCACACTGCCGCCGCGGGCTTGATGCCTTTGACAAGGTCCCAGATTTCGCCGGCGAAACCGTTCAGGATATCGAGTCTGAACTTCTGCCAGGCATTGCTCATATAATTTAGCGAAGGTTCGCTGCCGGTCGCTTCTTTGTAGGCCGCCACCGTCAACGGGTCGTAGCCCGAGTTGATCGGCATAGCCGGCATACGGTCGTCACCCTGCACACCGTCCACATCCGGGTACTTCGTCAGCGCCTCGCGCATCAGCGAGAGGAAGAACGCCCGCACGGCCGGATCATAGGCATTGAGATAGTAGTCAGTGCCGTTGTAGTTGGCATAACCGCCTTTATTGTCTATTCCTATCCAGTCCGGATGCTTAGCCAGAAGCGGGTCGTCGAAGTCCACGCCGCCAATTTTGTGCATAAAGCCGTATTCGAACCAGAGTATGACTTTTATGTCGCGCTTGTGCGCCTCGGCAATTATGTCTTTGAGAGCATCGCCGCTGCCGCCGGAGTAGGAAGCGTACATATTGCCCTGTTCGGGAGTTGTGTAGGTGGTTTCCTGCACCAGCGCGTCACTGTTCCAGGCAATCTTAGTCGCCGCCCACGCGCAGACGAACAGAGTGTTGAAATTGAGTTCCTGCATCAGGTCCAGCGACGAGCAGACGTTATCATACGAGATGAAGGAATTAGTATGGTTGGGAGAAGGGAGGAAAAGGCCGCGCACGGCGACTTGCGGCTTCACGGAAGCGTTGACCAGAAACCTTGCCGCGGCCATATCCACTTCCCTCTGGAGGAAAATCTTTCCCTGTTTGGTGAGGTCGAACTTGCTCCCGCTCGGCGGATCCGCCGTAATACCTTCAGGGAGGGTAAACTCGAGAGTGACCTCGTTTAACCCCGCGCCGAAGGGGAAGAGGATGTTTGCCTCCCCTTCCCCAATGGTGATTTCGGCTTCGGGATACTCAGTAACCGAAAGAGTGAGAATCTTGAACTCCGGAATTATGACAGTGTCCACGGGATCCGGACCCGGTTCGGGAGTCGGCGGCACCGAGGGCCTGCAGGCTCCCATAAGGATAGTAAGAAGCAGTATGATTCTCATCTCTTTCATCAATTGTTATTCTTCGAGTTTGAAGAGGGAAATGCCAGCGCCTTCGGAAAGGGCAAGAATATAAGTCTCGCCGTTAATCTCACGCACAGTGCAGTCAGCCAGCGAGTTGCCGCTCTTGTGGCCGGCAATCGGGAATTCCTCGGGATCAGACAGACCGTACGTAAACACGCTGTTACCATCGATATTCTCGATAGCCTGTTTGATGGTTTCGCCCTTCAGAGCCATAATGCGGAGACTGCAATCGCACAGGTCTCCCGTCAGACGGGCAAATGCCATATACGGCTGATCGTTGAAGGTGAAGAAATTAATTCCTTCTTCCGTGCTGCCAAAGACAGTTGTGTCAAAATCGAGTGTCTTGTTATATTCGTTGCCATTGGCAGCATACAGCATAGGACGTGCACCTGCGGCGGAGAACACGAACTCGGTGTCGCTGTATCTGTAGATCTGACTATATGTGCCGGAATCCACCCCAGACAGACTCACTACGGTAGGAGTAGCATTAACGACTCCATTCTCAATAGTAAAGATATAGAGCTTGCGAGGGTTACCGGTGCTCGGTGTGAAAGTGATTTCGCCTTTCTTCCAAGTTCCATATATACCCATCTTGTCGCCCAAACGTAAATCATCAGTATTTGCATAAGAGAGTGCTACAGTCGGAGCGCTGTCTTTATCGTCCCACTTGTAAACCGTGAGATTCTCTTTGTTGCCGGTATTTCCACCAACCAGGTTGCACTGAAGGATCTTATATCCGCCTTCACCATCAGGTATAGTACGGACGCAAGAGGTTTTGTGCGCTCCTACGTTCACACCTTCGATTGAAAGTCTTCCCACGAGAGAGCCGTCTGCAAGACTTAAGACATATGTCGGAGTCGCTGCGCCCTGATGCTGCGCAATATAGATATAGTTGTTGTCCATGGCGCCCGAACGCAGCCACCATTTATTCTCGAAAGGAAGATCAGTAGCAACTGTCTGGAACCAATCGTCATCCACATTCTTCGGCTGGACATAGTGAGCCCACACACGCGTCGCCTTGCGGATACCGGAGGTGATAACCTTCACGTTGTGGGTCTTGGTAGCCTCACCGACAGTCAGCGTGAAAGTCACGCCGTTCATCTTATCGGAGAAGTCGAGTTCCGCGCCGGATTCGATTGCAGCACCGTCCACGGTAACCACAGCGTCAGCAGGATCCACCGTAAACTCGACAGCCAGATGGCTCAGCGACGCTGCGCTCGCCATACGGACCTCGCCGCCCATTGCGTCGACACCGCCGACGGTCAGGGTGAGGAACTTGGGATCTGCCGCTGCAATCACAACGCTCATCACATATTCGGCAGCAGTCTCTTCGCCGTACTTGAATGTCACGGTCTGAGTGGCGCCGTCGGCGTAATTGAAGGTCTTCTGATACTCTGTAGTGAAGCCTTCGGGGAGAGATATAATGCTGACAGTGAGGGCTTTAGCATTCTCCTTGTCCGCATACTCAAGATTGATCTTGATGGTCTTGGCAGCGTTGTCCACAACCGCCATATAATCTCCGTCGATACCGGTTACGTCGATATTGGCCGCAGAGAGTGTGAGAGTAGGGATCTCGGTTTTGCCTTTGTCCGGATCCTTCGGGTTGTCGGGGTTGTCCGGATTATCCGGGCCACACGATGCCAGGGCAAATACTGTCAATGCCGAAGCAAGAATTGCAAAGATCTTTTTCATCTTTTAAAGTATAATTGGTAGTTTTTTGAATCCTTTCCGTTCGCCGCTTTCACGGTGAAATACACGGTGACATTGTTGAGGTCGCGAAGGCCGCCTATTCCGTGGCCAAGGGAGTTCCACAACGCATCTGTCTCCACTATGCTCGCAGCAGCGGGAATCGAAGCCTCAAGACGGCAGCGGCTGACGTCTGTGATTTCCGCGGGGAATTTGAACTGTCCCGCCCCGCTCTCCGCATCGTACATACCTCCGAGAGCGTTCAGATCTTTTGCGACCACGTTAAAATCAGCATCGTAGACGCAAACCTTCAGCGCGCTCAACGTGCAGCTCGAATCGCCTTCCGGGAATTCGGGTTGAACGCAGGAGCACAGTGCAAGAGCCGTTAAAGCCAGTATTATCAATCTTTTCATCACCAGTCGCTGTTTTGTTTCACCAGAGTGTTGTTGGACACCTCGCTCTGAGGGATGGGGAAACGGTCGAACCTTTCAGGATAATGCCTTGCTCCCATCTCACAGGAGATAAGACTCGCCGTGAAGGTCGTTCCGCTCTT
Source organism: Bacteroidales bacterium (assembly GCA_017615435.1). The sequence continues at coordinate 10,678 of JAGAAF010000021.1, read as the reverse complement.
TTTCCAGAGAACTCCGTTGTATTTCTTCCCGTCCAGGACCGTCCTGGCCCTGCCCGTACGGCGCAGATCCCAGAAGCGGTGGCCCTCGAAGCACAGTTCCACCGCACGTTCGTGAAGAATGACGTCAAGGGCGGTATCCCACGATGTGATGGCGGGAGTAATCACGTCGTCGCGGCCGAAGCGGGCTTTGCGGAGGGTCCGGACATCGTCCAGGGCTCCCGCGAAGTCATCAGCCGCCGCGCGACACTCAGCACGAATCAAAAGGGCCTCCGCCAGGCGGCATTCTATCCACGAAGTCCACGATCCGTTGAGCACGTAATCGAAGTTGTCCGGATCGAGGTTCTTGCGGATGTAATAGCCTGTCACGGTATTGCCGGGGCTGTTCTTCGAACCGTATGGCATATACTTCATATCTATGCCATTCTCATAAAGTTCCATCGTGCGTCCCTTCCACTCGCAGCCGTTCCAGAGCACCGCCTTCGCGAGGCGGGGGTCGCGCGAGCCTACGTTGTCGTTCGTTATGAAACGCCTGACGGTGTTCGAAATATCAAAAGTCGATCCGTCGGCATTATCAAACATATCCACGAACTCCTGGGTGGGACCGGCCCAGCCGCTTCCGTAGTTGCCGCTCAGGTTTACGTCGCCCGGCGAACTGTAGCGCTGATCGTAGTAATGGACCAGATTGTCCTTGAGGAAATCGAAGCGAAGGATGGCCTCGTTATCGGCAAGGTCGTAGCCGCCGTTAGTGATAATGTCGGTGCACAACGAGTCCGCCCTTGAATAGCGTTCGGCATAGAGCATCGCACGCGCGGCAATAGCTTCGGCCGCATATTTGTCCAGGCGTCCCTTTGCCGCGCCGGGTTCGGGGAGGTGTGCACACGCGTAGGAAAGGTCGTTCCAGACCTGGTCCCACGAATCGGAGACGTTCGCACGGGCGTGGTTCTTTCCCCTGGCGTTCATATCGTCTATGTCCGTGTAGATGATAACCCCAAGATCGTCCTTGACGGATGCGTGCGAGCGCATAATCAGATGGTAGCAGTAACCCCTGAAGAACAGCGCCTCGGCACGATAGCGCTCCTTTTCCTCCGCCGCAAGCGGACTTTCGGTGTCCAGCGCCTTGAGGAATTCGTTGAGACGGCGTATCCAGCCGTAGCAAGTGGTCCAACAATCAAAGTAGTTGTGCGTGACGCTCTGCTGACCGTCCACGGTCATTATGAGGTTGCAGTCGCCGGTGCCTGCAACTATGCTGCTATATTTGAGGATGTCCGTCAGGCCGTCCGAAATCAGCGAACTGCCGCCGCCGAGGGCATTGCCGCCGAACATTCCGAAGTTGCGGATAATGGGATAGAAACTGTTCAGGTAGAGTTCAGTGTTCTTCGCATTGCTCACTCCGTAGGGCCTGTCGTACTGGTTGGTGGGTTTGAGATCCACACTGCTGCAACTTGCCAGCAGCGCGATTGCCATCATTATTATCGGAAGTCTTTTCATAGCCCTAGAATGTTATGTCCAAACCCGCGCTGAGCACTCTCTGCTGCGGGTAATAGCCGTTCTGCACGCTCGGCACCTCGGGATCGAGCCCGAGTTTGGCGAGTTTGGATAAGGTGAAGAGATTCGAGCCGCTGACATAGGCTCTCATCCTCGCGATCTTCATCAGATTGGTGATGCGCGAAGGGAAAGAGAATCCGAGTTGGACATTCTTCAGACGGATGTACGAAGCGTCCCGTTTCCAGAAGTCGCTCGCGATTGCGTTGTTCGAACTGGTCTGGGTGCTCAGGCGAGGATACTCCGCGTCGGTATTGTCCGGACGCCAACTTCCCTCAACGAGGTATTTCGGCGGGTTGCTTCCCCACTTGAAAGCCTGGGTGAAGTAAGTTCCGTCCGAATAACCAAGGGCTGAGTAATTGCCGCAAAGCATCACGTCCGTAAGCGCCGCTCCCTGAAGTGTAGCATTGAAGTCGAACCAGCGCCAGCCTGCGCTGAGGTTGATTCCGAACATTACCTTCGGGAGTTGCGGGCCGGCGATCCAGGTGCGGTCTTCGAGAGTGATCTTGCCGTCGCCGTTGAGATCTTTGTATTTGATGTCGCCCACACGGACGGCATCGCTGGTCTTCGGGGAGTTCAGCAGGTCTTCATCATCTTTATAGAGACCGTCGGAGACATAGCCAAGCACGCTACCGAGAGAGGTGCCGAGTTTGCTCTGCCACGCCGGGATGTTGTCGCTGTCGTTAGTGCTTATGTAGCGGTTGGCGGCATAAGATGCGTTGGCGGAGATGTCGTAGACCAGATCACCCACGGTGTTGTGGTGGCTGAGCACGAGTTCAGCGCCCTTGACATCCACCACTCCCCCATTGATGATATTAGGGAAATTGCCGCCTATGGAAGGGGGCATCTCGCCGGACTGCGACTGGAGAATGTTCTCCGTGAGTTTATAGAAGACGTCCGCCTGCACGCCGAGTTTGCCGTTCCAGAGGGAAAGGTCAGCGCCGGCGTTCCAGGTGGTGGTGGTTTCCCAGGTTATTTCCGAATTCGGCACCGAGGTGGTCGAAAGCGACTGGGCCGGGACTCCGTTGATGATGACAGCCGGATTCTTCGAGAGGGCCACGCCCTGCACATAGAGGAAATCGGAGATCTGGTCGTTGCCGAGTTTACCCCACGAAGCGCGGAGTTTGAGATTATCCAGCCAGCCTTCAGCACCTTTCATCCACGATTCTTTGTTGATACGCCAGCCGGCGCTCACAGCCGGGAACACTCCCATACGGTGGTCCTTGGCGAATTTGGCCGACCAGTCCTCACGAACCGACGCCTGAAGGAGATAACGTCCGCCGTAGGAGTAATTAGCCCTTAGGAGGAGACCCTGGCGGCCGGTATTGGAGTGGTTGCCCCTCACTGAGTTGGGCGTGACTTCCGTGCTGAAATCGAGGTCCGGGATTTCCACTATCGCGAAGTTCTGCTTGGTCGCAGTGAAATAGCGGTATGAGGTGCCGCTCTGTTCCCACACGAGGTCCGCGCCTACTTCGTGCTCTCCGAAAGAGCCTCGATAATTGATCTGGGCCTGGCCCGTGTAACGCGTGTAGAGCGAGCTTTCTTCCTGAAGGGTGTTCACGCCCGAATTAAGATGCGGCGAGTTGCCGGCGGTCAGAGTCACTTCCAGGGTGGTGGGATCTTCAGTGCCGTACTGGGGAGTGACCTGCGCGCAAGGGAGCATCAGGCGTTTGTTCAAGGTGTTGCGGAAGTCGTAACTCAGCATGCCGCGCGCTGTCAGGCCCTTGAGCCAGGGGGCGCGGTATTCCAGACTGAGAGCAGTCTGCACGAAACTGTTCTCCTTCTGCTGGAAGCCGGATTCGTCGCGTGCGATCAGAGGATTCTGGTAGCCGATATAAGTTCCGTCCGGCATACGGGGGTTGATGGTAGGCTTCGCGGAGATGGTGTAGAAGACCACGTTTTTGTAGCCGTATTCGGCGCCGCCGCCGTCGAGCGAGGCGGTAGGGTCGGAGGATCCGGCGGAGACTCCGCTCTGGTGCCGCTGCTCCAGGCGGCCTGAGATGTCGAGTTTGAGGGTTATGTCTTTGGTGAGGGCTACGTCCACGTTCGAGCGAAGATTATAGCGCTTGAACCAGACGTTGTCTATCAGACCATCCTGCTGGAGGGTGCTGCCGCCGAGGAAATAGCGGGCGGAGTCCGTTCCTCCAGAGACAGTGAGGTTATGGCTCTGCCCCACCGCGTAGTCTTTGAAAATCAGTTTCACCCAGTCAGTGTTGCCGAAAACGCCCTGGGGGTCTACCTTTTCGCCCTTGATATAGGCTATCTCGTTGTCAGAGTAATCTGGGAGTATCTGATTCTCCGGCTTGCGAAGGAGGTTGTCGGTGGCTGTCGCGAGATTATGCCAGTAGGCGTACTCGGGGCCGTCCAGCAGTTCCACCATATCAGTGTTACTGGAGAAGGTGACGCTTCCGTTGTATGTGAGAATAGGTTTGGTGGCGTCGCCGCGCTTGGTGGTGACAAGGATTACGCCGTTGGCGCCCTTGACACCATACACCGCGGCTGACGCGGCATCCTTGAGGATAGTGATGCTGGCTATTTCGCTGGGATCCAGATTGGAGAATTCACGCTCGACTCCGTCCACCAGGATGAGCGGACTGGAATTACCGGTGGTACTGATGCCTCGGATGTAGATGGCTGCGTCGTTTTCGCCGGGAAGACCGGTGGTCTGGCGCGACACAAGGCCCGGAAGTTTGCCTCCCAGCATACCAGTGATGTTGTCCACGGGCACATTTCTCAGCGCCTTTTGATTCACGGATGCCACACTGGCCGTGAGGTCACCCTTTTTCTGAACGCCATAGCCCACGACCACTGCTTCGTCCAGATTCAAGGCCGCTTCACCCAATATGACTTCGTAGAAGGATTTTCCAATAGGTCTATAGACAGTTTCGTACCCGAAACAGGAGAATTCGAGCTCGCCCTTCGCGTGCTGAGCCGGGATTTCGAGATCGAACTCACCGTCCAGGCCGGTTACGGCTCCGATGGTCGTTCCCCTGATCACGACTCCCGCTCCAGGTATAGGAAGTTTGTCCTGATCGAGGACTTTACCTCTCACTGTGTTCTGGGCGCGCAGCTCCGTGCCGAACATCAAAGCCAGCCCAACCGCTATCGCCCAAACAAGCCTTCTCATCCTATATTATTAATTATGCTCTCAAATTTAACATATTTTTGGAAAACTTGCTATATTTGCAGTCCCCAAAACCCAGGTGAGATGTCCGAGTGGTTGAAGGAGCCTGCCTCGAAAACAGGTGTACGGCAACGTACCGGGGGTTCGAATCCCTCTCTCACCGCAATAGGTTAGCAAAAAACAGTGCCAAGCTTGCTTGAGCACTGTTTTTTGATGGCCTATTGCAAAGCCCCGCGCAGCGGCGCAGGGATGTCGGAGGGCATTGCCCGACGAAATCCCGTGGTGAGAGAGGGATAAACACCTACAACTTAGTTTCTTGGTAGCGGACATCGAATCCATCCTCGCTGACCTGGATCACGTTGTACCCCGAGCGGTCGCGGTCGAAGGCGAAGCCCACGGGGCCACAGGCATAGAAACCGATGCCTTCGTACTCGGTGCGGTAGTCGATATGAGTGTGGCCGGAGAAGACTGCATCCACGCCGTACTGTTTGAAGAGGGCTATATACTGCTCGCGCTGGGCTGCAGAGAAATTGAAGTAGTCCTCCGGCTCGTCTATCGTCTGGCGGATGATCGGGCAGTGCATAAACACGAAGGTGTATTTCGCGCGACGCGCTTTGCGGAGCTCGGCCGTGAGCCATTCGAGCTGCTCCTGTTCGAGCCCGGTCTCACCGTTCTTGATGCAGTTAGAGTCTATTCCGATGAAGGCGCAGCCGTTCTTGCGCACGGAAAAGCGTGTCTGGCCGTGCAGCTCCGCCCAGCGCTCGCGGCTCTGCGGCTCTCCCCTGCGGATGTCGTGGTTGCCGGGCAGTTCATAGACGGGCGCATTTATCAGCGCGCGGCCGTCGAAATAGATTGAATCCTGGCTGTCTTTGTAGGCCCAGTTCACGAGGTCGCCGGTGATGACGACCAGCGCCGGATCGAGGGCGTTGACCTCAGCCACGGCAGCTTTGAACATAGTATCGGTCCTCTCCTCGCTCAGTTCGAATCCGATCTGCGGGTCGGTCATCTGCACGAAAGTGAAGGGTTTGAACGGGCAACACGCTGAGGCGAGAAATGCCAGGCCTAAAAGTATTTTTTTCATAAAATTATTTTTTTCACCACATAAAAATAGCAATAAAATAGGTATCTTGGACTCACTTATGAAAAGAATAACACTCCTGCTTTTAGCCTTTACGGCGGTATGCTGCTCACCCACTCCCGAACAGCGCGCAAAAGAATTGGTCGCCAAAATGACCATAGAACAGAAAACCGCGCTGATGGCGCACGAGTCCTCGCCCGTCGACGAACTCGGCATTCCGGCGTACAACTGGTGGAACGAAGCGCTCCACGGCGTGGCTCGCAACGGTAAGGCGACCGTCTTCCCTATGCCCATCGCTATGGCTGCATCGTTCGACTCGCAGCTGGTCGGCGAGGTGTTCACTGCCGTCAGCGACGAAGGCCGCGTGAAGAACCGCCAGGCTCTCGCGCAGGGCGATGCCGGATGGTATCAGGGCGTCACTTTCTGGACTCCCAACATAAATATCTTCCGCGACCCGCGCTGGGGCCGGGGTATGGAAACGTACGGCGAGGACCCGTATCTGACGGGGCAGCTCGGAATGGCCGTGGTACGCGGTCTGCAGGGCCCGGCGGACGCGCGGGTACAGAAAGCCCACGCCTGCGCCAAGCACTTCGCGGTTCACTCCGGTCCGGAATGGAGCCGCCACACCTACGACGCCCGGGTCAGCGAGCGCGACCTTCGCGAGACCTATCTCCCCGCGTTCAAGGATCTTGTGACCAAGGCCGGCGTCCGCGAGGTAATGATAGCCTACAACCGTTTCCGCGGCGTTCCCTGCGGTTTGAACGATTACCTTATCAACACCATACTGCGGGGCGAATGGGGCTATAAAGGCCTTGTCGTCTCCGATTGCTGGGCGATTTCCGATGTCTATGTCCCCGGGCGCCACGACTACAGTCCCGACTCGCAGCACGCCGTAGCGGCGGCGATTCACACCGGCACGGACCTCGAGTGCGGAGATTCGTATGTCCATATCCCCGAAGCGGTTGCGGAGGGCTTGCTCTCCGAAGCGGACGTGGATCGCAGCCTCGAACGCTTGCTCGCGGCGCGCATACGTCTGGGCGAACTGGACGCAGCACCGACTCCGTGGGACGCGCTGCCCGACTCCATAGTCGAGGGTGCCGCCCATCGCGCGCTGAGCCTGAAGATGGCCCGTGAGACGCTCGTACTTCTGCAGAACAGGGATGGTGTACTGCCGCTTCAGCCCGGCGTTCGCGCGGCCCTCGTCGGCCCGAATGCGGACGACCGCGAGATGATGTGGGGCAACTACAACCCCATCCCCGATCAGACGGTGACCCTGGCCGACGCTCTGCGCGAACGCCTGCCCGGTATCCCGGTGATTGAAGGATGCCCGCTGGTTGGCCCTGCCGCGCCCGTGGCATCGCTGCTTAAGGCGCTAGAAGGGATCGACGTGGTCATATTCGCGGGAGGGATCTCCCCCAGGCTCGAGGGCGAGGAAATGCCGGTCGAGGTGCCCGGATTCAAGGGTGGCGACAGGACTTCGCTCGAGCTCCCTTCAGTCCAGCGGGAACTGCTGGCGGCGCTGCATCAGGCCGGGAAGAAGGTGGTGCTCGTGAATTTCTCCGGCTCCGCTATGGGCCTTGTGCCCGAAACAGAGAACTGCGACGCAATTCTTCAGGCGTGGTATCCGGGCGAAGAGGGCGGAACTGCCATTGCCGACGTGCTTCTCGGCGAGGTTTCCCCTTCCGGGAAACTGCCGCTCACCTTCTATCGTGGAGTTGAGCAACTGCCCGATTTTGAGGATTATAATATGAAAGGCAGGACTTACCGCTATTTCAAAGGCGATCCGCTTTTCCCCTTCGGATACGGTTTGAGTTATACTACTTTCGAATACGGCGCTGCTTCCGTCAAGGGGCGTAAACTGATTGTGCCTGTTACAAACACGGGCTCGATGGATGCCGCCGAGGTTGTCCAGTTATATGTCCGCAGGCCGGAAGATGTTGATGGCCCGCTGAAGACTCTTCGCGGATTCCAGCGAGTGTTCATTCCTGCCGGGCAGACGGTCAATGTAACTTTCAGACTTTCGGATGAGACATTTGAGTGGTGGAACTCTGATGTTCAGAATATGGTTCCTCTTCGCGGAATGTGGGAACTGCTCTACGGCGGTTCTTCCGATGATTTTCAGTGCTGTTACTTTGAATTATGAGTAAGATAGGCGCAGCGTTTCGGAAATGGTCCGAGATGAGTCTGGTTCTCCGCATACTCGGAGGATTGATCATTGGTGCTGTTTTGGGGCTTGTGGCCCCGTCGTGGACCTGGCTGGGAGTGCTCGGGACGGTGTTCGTGAGCGCGTTGAAAGCAATTGCTCCGGTACTGGTTTTCGTGCTGGTGATGGCTTCGATCGCGAAGGCGGGCGGCGGCCTGGGTGCACGCTTCCGGACCGTGATTGCGCTCTACCTTCTGAGCACGCTCGCCGCCGCCCTGGTCGCCGTTGCGGGAAGCAAACTCTTCCCCGTGACGCTCCAGCTTCAGCAGGGCGCTGCCGGGTCCGCTCCAGGAGCGCTGGGTGATATATTCACCAATCTCCTGACCAATATGGTCGCAAATCCTGTTGCTTCCCTGGTCAATGCCAATTATATAGGAATACTCTTCTGGGCTATTCTGTTTGGAGTCGGGTTGAAACTTCTCGCTTCGCCGGTGACCGTGCAGGTTGTCAGCGATTTCGCGGATGTGATCACCGTCGTGGTAAAATGGATTATCCAGTTCGCCCCGTTCGGAATTCTGGGATTGGTGTTTATGGCAGTTTCGCAGAGCGGACTTGTTATTTTCACCACTTACGGCAAACTTGTCCTATTGCTTGTTGGCTGTATGCTTTTCAACGCAGTTTTGCTGAACCCTTTGTGGTCTTTCATCGTGACCGGACGCAACCCGTATCCCCTACTCTGGAAGTGCCTTGCTGAAAGTGGTATCAACGCATTCTTCACCCGTTCTTCCGCCGCGAACATTCCCATCAATATGGCCTTGTGCAAGAAACTCGGTCTCGATGAAGATTTCTACACGGTGAGCATACCCCTCGGGGCCACCATCAATATGAACGGCGCGGCCGTGACCATCACGGTGATGGCGATGGCTGTCGCCCACACCATCGGCGTGGAGGTCACCTTCGGCGCCGCCCTCCTGCTGTGCGTGATCACGACCCTCGCCGCCTGCGGCACCTCCGGTGTGGCCGGCGGCTCCCTGCTGCTGATTCCCCTCGCCTGCTCCTTCCTCGGAATCGGAAACGACATCGCGATGCAGGCGGTGGCGGTCGGCTTCATCATCGGTGTGATCCAGGACTCCGTGGAGACCGCGCTGAACTCCAGCGCCGACGTCTTCTTCACCGCCACCGCCGACCTCCGCTCCCGCCGCCAATAACCCACCCTCCCCGTCCTTCTCCCTGGCCCCTCGGTCCCTTTCCACGTCCCCTTCGCCGCTTTCCGCCAAACAGCGCCACGGGCACCCTTCCCTCTGAGTCCTTCTAGGGGACCTTCCCCCACTCCTTCCGTGGTGCTAGCCTCGATATCGACCATAGCGCCACAGTTTTAGCTATCGGATTGCCTTCTCGGTATGATCCGCGTGGCGCTATTTGGCGAAATCCGGGATTCGTCGTATGAAGCACCTCATCACGTTCTGACATACACTCGCAATTCTTTTTCTGATAATCGCACCAGCATAGCCAATTGCCTGAAACTCATTCGAAATTGACGGCGGAGTTGTTGTGCCAGAGCGACTCGTTGTGTGGTCGTCAATCGACGCGGATCCCTCGTCCCGAAAATACTCTTACACATATCGCCGCACAATTGGCGCGCTTGTATATCGTCAACACCCACTCCTCGATAATCCGCCATCTTGCGAAGCATTTCCTCCTCTCTTGCCTTTGGACTTGACATAAAAACCCTGAACGAATTATGAGTGCGATAAATATCCTCGAGCATTTGTGGATCAATGTAATTGGAGGGAAGAATCAGATCATTACACACCAACCAGTTATCAGGGATCGTGAGTGTTTTGGAGTGAACGATAAGCCGTTGTTCCCTCGCGCCGATTTTCCCGAAAGGAACCGGTTCCATCAAAATCCCATTCTCATCGTAATACCACAAAGGGATGTGATTCTTGTCGCGGAAATACATCGAGCCCGTGCCCCAGCGATAATCATAAAACATAACGGGTTTACCGTCCTTGGTCGACTGAATGATGGTGTAGGTGGCGACATTTTTCAAATAGTTCTCATCATCAATCGGATATAACTCCCAGTCAAACACCAATTCCTGCCCCTTTGGACGTGTTGCCGCCGCATAATGCTTGTATTGGGATTCATACTTTAGTTTGTAGGTCGTACATACTTCCATTGTTCCCCATAGTAAGTGGTGCCCGTGGCTCTCCTCGATAGAAAAAGAAACGACATTGACGTCCGTGTTCGCCGCACAAACTCCCACCAGATTGAACGCTGCACAAAAGTCGTCGTGACAAGTAATAAAATTTCGGCTTTGAGGGCCATCACCGCAAAGGTGAAAGAATTTTTTGTTTTCCATAATTCAAAAAGTTTGGTTAGACAAAGATGTCTATTATCCAGCAAAAACACAAGGGGCCGTGCGTGATTTCGTATTTTATAGGTATCTTTGAACAATATGAAACGATTCGCCACACTCCTCACACTATTACTTATTGTTTCCTGCGGCCGCGCGCCGAAGCTCAGCCGGGCCTACGAAGAGCTTCCGCTCGGTTCGATCAAGCCCGCCGGCTGGCTCCGCGAAACTCTCGAGCGCCAGCGCGACGGCATCACGGCGCATCTGGACGAGACCTATCCGCAGGTGCTTGGCGACGATAACGGCTGGCTCGGCGGCGAAGGAGACCGCTGGGAGCGTGGCCCTTACTGGGTGGACGGACTCTTACCCCTCGCTTGGATACTCGATGACGACGAACTTAAAGCCAAAGCGACAAAATGGGTGGAATGGACG
>JAGAAF010000020.1 GCA_017615435.1 Bacteroidales bacterium | reverse complement strand
GTCGCAGGATCATGCCCTGCAGGGACCACGCCGAAAGGCTGACCGAATGGTCAGCCTTTTTGTGTGGCCCCTGCAGGGCTCCAGACGGGGGATGACACATCCCCCGAACCCCCTGCGGCTCCTTGCTCCCGCATTTTGTCTTCGCCAAAATGCCCGCACCGCCGGGCGCGCTGAGGCGCGCCATCGTCGCTTCGCTCCTCTATCCGCATTTCGTACACCAAAGGCCCATCTGATGTACCAACCGCCTTATTTCACCCATTTCGTACACCACAAGCTCTTCTGGTGTACCAATTGCCTGTAAGACCGGGCGGTTTACTTCAACATAATGTTGATGAAATCGTTGATGTCGGTTTCGGAGACGCCGATGTTGATGAGGTATTGACGGGCGCCGCCGGCGAGGGTTTTGGTGCTGTGCTTGTCGCAGTCGCGAATGTATTCCACAAGGCGGGTGTAGGAGCCGACGTGACGGGTGTGGTCATAGTAACGAGATCCGCTGCTTCCGGACATACTCCATTCATCGGGGGCGAAGTAGGTCAATTCGTAGTCCCGCGCTATGTCGCCTTCCCTGACGCCGAGCAGAGCCAGGACGAGGGCGGCTATTGTGCCGGTACGGTCACGGCCGGCAGCGCAGTGGAAATAGACCGGCTTGCCAGCGCGAAGATTAGTGACGATGAACTCGAAGCTGGTCTTCACCCTCGAACCGCAATCCTTGAGCATAGTGCGGTAATTCTCACTCTCTCCGAATCCGGGACCGCAGAATGCGACTCCGCTTCCGAAATATGAAGAACTCGGCACCGCACTGGCCTCCCTCAAGTCGAGTTCGGCTTTGATGCCCACAGCGGCCGCCTCTTTCTTTCCGGCATCGTTCAGATAGTTCTTATCCACCCTGCCGCCGCGATAAAGCAGACGATAGCGGATAGTTTTGCCATCCAGAGTCTTAAGGCCGCCGAGGTCGCGTCCGTTGTACACTTTATTCTCGAAGAAAACCTGGTGAAGAGCTCCCGTGGTCAGGAACTCTCCCTCAGCCACAGTATTACCCTTACTGTCGGTCACCTTATAATAATAGTGGTCGTTGGGGACAAGGTTGCTGACGGACTGGCTGTTGGCGCTGGAACTGAGCGAGTATTCCCGGCTCCATTCGTCGTCCCACAGACGCAGCGTCTGGCTGCCGTTGGCAGAAGACGCATCCCAGCTTATCGTCACGGACGGAGGGACATCAGCTTTGTCGCCGGGGCCGCCGCCCTGGTAATTGAATACCTGAGTGGCGGAGAAATCCCAATCCGTGTACTTAACTCCTTCCATATATGTCTGCACATAGGGATTCGTCACGCAATATGTGGGGATTTCAGCCGGCGTTTCCGTGACACTGCCTCTGCCGAGCACCCGGGTGGAGATGGCGTTGGACAGCGTCCATTTGTCGTCGTCACCCTCGATTGCCCAGTACATCGCGCCCAGCAAACCCTTCTCCATCACATAGTCCGCCTTAAGGCCTATGGAGCGCTCGTTGTCGTAGCTCAGGACCATCTTGCCGGATCCGTCGGTGAGGTACGGGACCTTACATTCGTCGTCCCAGCGGACCGTGTAGCCCGAGGTCTTGATATCGCGATAGTACACGAAGTTGTCGTCTTCGCCGGCAGTGAACGCCTTGCCGTTGTCCCTGCCGTAGAAGGCCATCCCAAGCGTCATCTTTTCATACGGGACTCCGGCAGCAAGGTGGAGCGCAACCGATTCGTCGCAGCTGCGGTAGGTCTTCCCGGAAGTGGACTTGTAGAGCGCCGAGTTGTAGTTGGACGGAGGCTCGCCCATATCGTAGGTCATCAGGTTGACCCAGTTCATATAGTCGAGGAACTCCCTGAAATGCACATACTTCGCGTTGGAGGCAGAAGCCATTGTGATCAGTTTGTCCTGACCCAGGGCCGCACGAAGGTCCTTCACGAGCAGAGTGAAATGATCGTCATCGTCGTCCCTGTGCGAAATACCGGCATCACCGCTGGTAGGGTACTCCCAGTCGAGGTCTATCCCGTCCAGTTTGTAGTTGTTCACTGCATTCAGACAATTCTGGCAGAAAGCCTTGCGATGCTTTTCAGACGCCGCCATCTCGCTGAAGTTGCCTGCACCCCATCCACCGACGGAAAGCATAACCTTCAGATCGGGGTTCTTATCCTTCAATGCAACCACCTTTTTGAGGCGGGACGTGCCGCTTATGGACAGTGTCTCGAAATCACTGTCCACCTTACCGAAAGCATAATTGATATGCGTCAGATAAGTGGGGTCGGGCATAGTGCTGCCCCAGGATGTTACATAACCGACCACGATCTTTCCCGTGGGAACCGGGACGTCCGGAGTCGGCGGATTGTCGGGCGTCTCCGGGGTGTCAGGTGCATCAGGGGTATCCGGTGTATCAGGCGTGTCCGGGGTGTCCGGTTTCTGCGGATCATCGGGTATAACAACAGGGGTATCCGGAACTTTCCCAAAATCGAGAATCAGTCCCTCATTCGGCTCTTCACAAGCTATGAAGAGCGCAAGCAAAGGAATAAGGAAATGCATACCGTGTAACTTTGTGCTCATCTTAATCGAATATAGGGGCTGAATCGTAAACGGATTGGAGCGTGTACTCCGGATCATTGGAGGTCCAGGCATTGACTATCGTCTCTATCAATTCCTCTGCCCCGTTGTAGTATTCGCCGGTGTCGCGGCGGAAATATGGATGGTGTTCAGGACCCGGGACTCCCCTGCCGCCACAGTCCCACAAAGTACAGGGCAGGTTGTAAGTACGGGCAGCCTTGAAAATGTATTCGAGGTAGTATTTATAGAAAGCCCGGCCGCGCTTGTCTTCAAGGTCGCGCATCGAGCAGCCGGTCTCCCCTATGTAGACGGGGATGTTGTTGGCGATGTACTTTTCGTACAGCATACCGAACGTCTCCAGGACATATTCTTCGTCGTATTTCCCGCGCGAGCGGGCCGGGTCCGCGGTGTGGCCCCAGTCGGAGTAAGGCAGATAATCTTCGCCGTCCGGTCCTTCTTTTCCGAGCGTAAAATCCGACGGGTCGTAGAAATGCACCGCCAGCATCAGTTTGTTCGCAGGATCCTTGGGAAAGACCAGGTACTTGGCGAATTTCGGATTGCCGCAGTAGGTGGTAACCGAAAGCCAACGGGTCTCGTTGTAACCGCCTGCAGCGCGGACGGCGTCCACGAACACCTGCAGCCATTCGTTGATGACATCGCACTTGCGGGAGATGTTGGACCCGCCGTCCCAGTTGCCGTCATTGAGTTCATTGAACCCCTCGAAAACAAGCCACTCCCCGCAGTTGGCGAAATTTTTTGCAATCTGGGTCCAGACCGCAGTGATCTCTTCCTTTACATGCTTGTTGATGGCGGGGCTGGCCACGGCGCCCTTGAGGTTCTGCCAGTGACCGTCGTCGTGATCCTCGTCGTGGTGAGTATCCACGATTACGGTTGAAAAGCCCGCGTTGCGGGCATAATTAACCACCTGGGTCACACGCGACATCCAGGAGGAGTTGATTTTGTAGTCCGGCGCCTTCCCTATCATTCCCAGCCAGGTGACAGGAATGCGGATAGTGGTAAAGCCGGCGTCGTGGACTTTTTGCAAAGCCGCCTGGGTAACCTTGGGGTTTCCCCAGACGGTTTCGCTGGGCATAAGGTAATCCTTGTTGGTCGGATCTTCCTCATACGCATCAAGGTTGTTGCCCAGGTTCCAGCCTATTCCCATCTCCATCGTACGGCGCGTGGCGTCGTTATCCAGGGGGGCCTGCGGAGAAGGAGGAGTTTCCTCTTCCTTCTCCTTGGCAGGTTTTCCCTGAAGATCGAGAGAATAGCCCTGGTCCTGTCCGCAGCCCATAAAAAGGCCGCAAAGCAGTATACCTGTGAGCAACTTGTTCATTACTATAGTCCGGTAAATTCGATCTTGTAAATCTTGGAGGTGGTGCCGTCGTCGCCGACCCAGACGCACTTGCGGTCGTGGTCCACGCAGACGGATTCCGCGTTGCCCACGAACGAAACGTCGTAGATAGCCTTGAGTTTGGTCACTGCCCCATCGAACACGAAGAGCTTGTGCGCCTCAGAATCCGACACCCAGAGCATATCCGTCTGAGCGTCGTAGAAGAGGTCGCCCACTTCCTCGATACCGGGAGCGAGAGTTCCAAGCTGCTTCTTCCACACCTTGGTTCCACCCAGCGTGTAACGCCAGAGGGTAGCACCGCTCTGGGCACCGATATAAAGATCTCCCTTATACCAGGCAATACCCTCGACTCCGCTGTTATCGAAGCCGGTAGCTTCAGCAATCTCGAAGAGAGTGCTCTTGGAGTTATAGGAAGGGCCAGGGACCTTATAGGCCTTGGCGGGTTCTATTCCAAGATACAGGTCTCCCGTGGAAGGATCCACGGTCACGCCCTCCATATCGGCGTCATAAGTCCAGACAGTTGTCGGAGTGATCGCCGAGACGTCGCCGTCGATGTTGGTGAACTTGTAGAGGTAGCCCTCGTCACCCACACCCCAGAGGAAGTCTTTGCCCTTGCTGAGGCACAGACCGGAAAGTTCAACGACCGAATTGTCGAACACGACTCTGGTGTAATTGCCCTGGACAGGCATTCCAGCCTCATTGACGAAGGCTTCCTGATCCACGGAGATGCAGCGGACGGAACCGCCCTGAGCCGCTTTCTGCGAGGAATTGGCGGAAGAATCGCCGGTGAGGAAGATGCCGTAACCCTGGTTATTCGCGGAATCCATATGGGAGTTCCAGATCTTGGTCGCCGTGCCGGCGCCGGTGTAGGTACCGGTAACATCCAGATAACCGGAATAAGGGAACCAGACCTGAGGATCGCCCACTGCGAATGCGTGACCGGCGGCATACTGCCAGCCCGTTGCGGAAGACAGCGGGTTCATAGGGAAGAAGCCGCTGAGATCCTCACGCTGAGGGACCTTATATCCCGGAGGACAAGGGTCGTAGATGGTCTTTGTCGCCCCGTCGCCCCAGATGGCCTTATCGGCCGAACTCATCCAAGTATCGTCCACATCGGCGAAGGTGGTAGGATTCGCGATGGACTCAGCCAGGCTCATCTTGCCTCCCTTCTTCTTCGATGCATCCTTGCACGGGAACGGATCCTTGCGGCCCCACTGGTACAGCAGACCGTAGGAATCAGCACCGGAAGTGGCGGAAGCTGCTTCGAGAGCGCCGAGGTTGCGGTCCATAGTGGTGTAGAACGACAGGCCGTACTTGTTGCCGCCCACCTGGGTCTTGGGGACCCAGATATGCCAGCTCCAGAGTATCTTGCCTGCTTCGTCCTTCGCCGCCACGAGCGCGTTGCCGGGCTTGAGGGTCGCAGGTGTGCTTATGCCCACATAGCCGGCGCCATAAGTCGAGGACGCGACCACGTCGGAGCCCCAGAGGACCTCGACCGACGCTACCGTGCCTACGTAAGCGGAGCTGTTGCCCTTGACCGCCTTGAAGCGGTAGTTGCCCGCAGCAGTCACTATGTAGCAGTTCGCCGTACCCTTTGCGCCGAGGTTGGTGCCTTCGGGAGCTCCGGGCTCCGGTTCTTCGGGAGTCTCCGGATTCTCGGGATTCTCCGGCTCTTCAGCGTCGTCGTAAACGGGCGCGGGAAGGTTCTCGGTCGGGCGCTCCCATCTGCCCGGTTCCATAGGGTTACCGGCCATTGCGTCGCGCAGGGCGCGGCGGAGCGTGCCCTTCACGTTGTCGTGGCGGTACTCCCACACCATCGCGCCGAGCAGCTGCTTTTCGAGTATGAAAGCAACCTTGGCATTGACGGACTCGATGTCCTCATAGCTGGCATACATAGTGCCCATAGCATCCGCCAGATACGGGACCTTCGCGTTGTCGTCCCAGATACGATAGTTCTTTCCGGTGACGTCCTTGCCGTCGCAGGAGTTCTTGAAGAAGATATCCTCAAGCCTGTAGTAGTCCACGGAGCCGGGATAGTATCCGTTGTCGTCCTTGTAGCCGTCGCCGTGGCCATAGAAGCCGATACCGAAGTTCATACGGCCGAAGGGCACGCCCTGGCCGTGGAAAGTCTTCTCGATCGAATCGGCTGCACCGTGGTCGTTCTTGAGAGCGGGAGAAGTGTAGAGCGGAGCGTTATGGCGGCGGTCCTGGGGATTGCCCATATCGTAGGTCATCACATTGATGTAGTCTACGTACTCGAGGGCGCCGTAGTTGTCCGTGTACTTTCCGTTCTCGGGAGCCGCATAAGAGAGTATCTTGTCAGGCATAGCCTCGCGGAGTTCCTTGAACATCGTCACGAAGTTCACGTAGTCGTCCGGAGACGCCTCGTTGCCTTCGGCGTGGTAGGTAGGATACTCCCAGTCTATGTCCACTCCGTCGAGGTGATACTCTTCAATCATATCCTTGACGTTCTGGACAAAGGCCGCCCTCTTTTCGGGATCGGCCGCCATAGGCGAGAAGCCGTTGGCGTTCTTACCCCAACCGCCTATCATAAGCTTGACCTTCAGCTCCGGATACTGGGCCTTGAAAGCCACCATCTCAGTGAGGAGACGCTTGGTTTCCGAAGGGATTTCCAGTCCCGTGCCGTTAATCTTGTCCACGAAGCGGCCGTGGCCCACGTTCACGTGAGTGAAGCAGCGGATGTCCGCCAGTTTGGGGAAGAGGTTCTTGTCCGTGTACTCTGTGTAGTACACTTCCCTTATGGGAGTCTGTCCAAGACGGGCAAGGCGCGCCTCCTTGGCTTCAGCGGTTTCAGGATACTCGTCGTGCTGCTCCGTCTCTGGCGCTTCCTCGCCCGGCAGGACGGGTACCGCGGCCGGCTCGGCCACAGTACCGTTCTTGTCCAGGCGTGAAAGCCAGTCCATCGACTCCTCCTGCGGCGTGCAAGCCGCCGCAAGAAGACCGATGAGTATTATGCGAAACAGTTTGTTCATACGACTAATTTAAGGATTATTCCTTTACGCAGCGTACAGATGCGGCGTTGGCCTTGCCTCTCTTCTGCTTATAATACCTTGAACCCTCATCTCTATATGTCCTGAAATAGACACACTTGCCTCTGGCTCCGTCGTGAGTCAATCCTGACCAGATATAGAGATGTTCTGCTCCACCGCCTGTGCCATAAGAGGAGCCGCCATAAGCCTCGGTATATCCGGCTAACGGGAATCTGATACCGCCAAATTCCAGGACGTGGTTTGTAAGATCAAGTGTCCAACCTTCGTCTGACTGTGTCCAGATAGAGCCGGAGTAACCGGGCATCTTATATCCCACCGGGCACGGGTCATACTTGGTCTTTGTGTCAGACCATAATGCCTCTTCAGAATCAGTCCAACTGGCATCATCATCCTTTGTGTAGTAAAGAAGAGTAGGATGTGCAAGAGCAGACTCAACGGTCGGTTTGGCGACCACCGGATCCGCCTTAGCACCACGCAACTCTTTGGTGAATTCGGCACCTGCGGTCTTGATGACGCTTGG
The DNA here is from genome assembly GCA_017615435.1 of Bacteroidales bacterium. Next base: position 58,920 of record JAGAAF010000020.1, on the reverse strand, counting down.
ATAACTATCCCAGGCTCTTGCAGCAGGGAACGGAGTAGGACGACCCCACTGATACCACAGACCGATGGAAGTAACAGGGGCCTCACCTGTAGCGGGTACCGCTTCGAGCGCACCCAGGTTCATATTTGAGATTTCACCGCCGATCTCAGTTGCATAGTCTGACGATGTGTATGTATCCTTGGGCAGCCAGATGTGCCAACTCCAGAGGATGGAGTCTGCCGCATCCTTAACCGAGATGATAGCGTTACCGTGGACAAGAGGATCAGCGGTCTGGATGGTGATCTTGCCGTCGGCAAGAGCGGCCGATGTGATGACCGAGCCGACCTCTATTTCCTCGGTGCCGTTCTGGGTCTCCCAGAGCACGAATGCGGTTCCGCTCACAGCCTCGTCGGAGTTACCCTTCACTGCATCGAAGGTGTACTCGCCGGCCGCGTAGATGATGTAGCAGTTGGCTGTGCCGTTTGCACTCAGGTTGTTGCCTGCGGGTTCGGGACCTGCGGCTGCGCCCTTCTGGCCGATCACGATGGTCTGGAGGGTCTCGGTGGTGCCTGCGCGATAGAGGACGACATTGCCGGTACGAGGATCGGCGCTGGTGTTCTCATCGAGGGTGATAGGAATCGTGTAGACTTCAGGAGCCTTGGTAGGGGCACCGACGTGGATCCACTCCTGACCTGCGGCCTGGGGAGCCACCTCGAATGCGATGTTGGTAAGCACGTGGGCGCTGATAGCACCGCCTGCAGCCTCGCCCAGATAATCCACGCTTGCTGCCGCCGCTTCTGCTGAAGGAGTGTCGTTCTTCTGCATAACCTCGGCTTCGGGAGCAGCTGGGCCAAATGTGAGCTTAACGATAGAGGTAAGACCGGTCTTGCTGTCGGCATAGACCAGAATCATACCCTCGGCATCCGCCGCTTTCGGGGTGACCACTATCTTGGCCTCATCGATCGCAACGCCGAATACCGCGGCATTGTAGTAGGCATCAACCACCGTCTGTGCGGTCTTGTTGGTGATGGTGTAAGGGATGTTGATGGGGTTGGTGCTCGAAACCTCGAAACTGGTAGTCTCGATGACGAGCTTGAACGCGTTCACGAGCGGAATGCTCACGACGCCGTCCTCATCACCGTCGGTGTCGTAGGTGATCACGACAGCCTCTGCGGTAACCTCGATGGCCTTGACGATGCCGTCCTGCACAGGTTCGGCACCCTGAGGAGCCACAGCCATTCCAAGGTCGGTCTTCTCGCCGTCCACGGTCATATAGAGATGTCCGTCCGCGCCGATCTCGAAGGCGGGAACCTTGTGCACGGGAACGTCGTTGCCGTCGGCATCCTTGAGGATGACCTTTCCGGTGTCACCGCCCCAGTCAAGGGCCCAGCAGAGTTCTCCGGCGCCGTTTTTAACGATGCAGAGAACGGGACCGTTGGACGTACTGGCGGAGGAGATTTCGAAACGTTTCACGTCGCCATCGGTGTAAGTGACGGTCACGCCGACGACCACACCGTCGTCATTCTTGTATTCTTCCACTTTCTGGACTGTTTTGCCCTCAAGTGCGCTCTGGATTGCCGCCATATTGCCCTCCAGGGTTTGGACCCTCTTTTCAAGGGAAGCGATCTTTTCAAGAACCACGGAATCGTCGTAGTTCCCCGTGCACCCCACGAAGAGTGCGACAAATGCTAATGCGAGTAAAATCTTTTTCATATTGTCGTTGTGTTATTAATTATTCTTCTTTCATACAACGGATATTTCCTCCGCAGGACTTGTAGTAACTGTCGTAACTGAACTTATTATCCCTGATCAGAACGCATCCGGCGTGAGTATCGTCCTTGGAAGTGGACGTAAGGACATAGCCTCGCTCGCCGTATCCGGACTCGCTCTGGTTGTTACCGTTGAGATAACCGCCCATAGTGAGGACGGTGGTGCCGGGAGAAATCATAAAGTAGTGCTTCTCCATATTGATAGTAAGGCCGGTGCCAGCCTTGTTCCACAGTGCGCGTGACTTGTCGAACGCCGGAATGCGGTATCCGGGAGGGCAGGGATCGTACTTGGTCTTCGCACCGCCTTCGTCCCAGAGGTTGTTGATGGTTTCCGAAGTCCAGTTGTCACTTTCCACGTAGTAGAAGACCGTAGGATTCTGGATAGACTCGGCGTAAGTGGGAGCCTTCCCGGCGACATACTTCTTCAAGGCGTCAGAAGGACAGCCTTTGATTTTCGTGCCGCAGAGAGGGTCTTTACGCCCGAACTGGTAGTACATACCCAAAGCTGAGACGGTGTCCTTCTCAGTCGAAGCGGGGATGATGGCGCCAAGGTTACGGTCCATAATAGGAGCCGAAGCCGCGAAACCGGCGTCCACAAGTTCAATCTCAGTGGCCGGTATCCAGATGTGCCAGCTCCACAGCACCTTGCCCTTGCCGTCAATCGCACCGATAAGGGCATTGCCGGGATGAAGCTCATCTGGAGTCTTCACGATTACCATATCGGCATCCGGATCGTAAGCCAGATCCTTGATAACGCTGTGCGCGATGACGGAATCGGTGGTGTTCCACGTCTCCCAGAGCAGAGCCAATGAATCCACTCCGCTTAACACCTCGGTCCTGTCGTTGCCCTTGACTGCCGAGAACCTGTACAGGCCAGGCTCGGTGATGATGTAGCAGTTGGCGGAAGACTCGGTGTCCAGCGGTGTGGCGTGGTCCGTATCCACCGGATCCTTAAGAAGGCCGGTGATATTGCCAAGGTCGTGACTATGGCCAACACGGACACTGATCGCCTGACTGCTGGAAAGAGTCTTCTTGGTAGCTCCATCCTTCGTGAAAGAGATGGCAAAGCCGTCCGGAAGCGACATTTCTCCGGCGATGAAAATGTAGTTCTCGGTAACGCCGTCGTTATGGACGCTGCCAGTGATGCCTGTACGCGCATTCTGCACGTACTGTTTAAGATTGATTTCATCGTCGGCAAGCTTGACTTGATAGTAGTCATATCCGAAAGTCGCACCTTTTTTGGATGTGAACGAATATGAATCGAAATCGCCGCTTACGGTGAAACGTATCGCCGATGAGATGCTGACGAAGTTGAAAGTGTTCTCTTCGTTGAAAGCGGCCATCATCGGAGTGTTCTCAAACTTGAATCCGGAGTAGCAGAAACAGTGACTCGGGTTATTGACCGCCGATGCCGGATAAGCGGCATAGAGGGTGGAACTGCGCTCGCTGCTCTTGTAAGGATGAAGTCCGTCCACGGTGACAGTGGCCTTCTTGCCGCTGGCGTCGATATCGCCGGAAGCGAGGGTTACCTCAACCTGTTCGTTCGCATATTCGCCGTGGACCACGATCTTGTCTCCGGCGACCCACGCCTCCTTCCCCATCGCAAGTGAATCGACGGGGAGGACGAAGGTAAGCGACATAGAGACTGCCGGTTCCGGTTCGGGCTTGACGGGAGTATCCGGGTTCTCCGGATCCGCCGGCTCAGGATTGCAGCCGAAGAGCAATGCGCCTGCCAGTAGTAATGCTATTTTGTATACTGTCTTCATAGGTATGCGCTTTATTTGTTAGTTTCCCCAGTCGATCGGTGCGGAATACTCATACTTTTCAAGAGTGCCTATTCCGCCCTTGTCTACTTCAAGGTAAGTGTTGAACTTACTTCCCCACTTCACGTTGTACATAACTTTGTCCCCGCTTGTGAACTGGGTGACATACTGGTCGTCCAGATAGAATACCACGGTGCAGTAATCGGAATCCACGACTGGCATAAAACAGTAGGTGAGTTTGTGCGGAAGCGCGGGATCGAAAGCGATGTTGTCAACTTCGGGAGAGGTGTTTTCGGTGTCATCTCCCGTGTTGAAGTTGATGTCGGTCTTGCCCGTTCCGTTGGCACGCACGCTGAGGTAGTATTTCACTTCCTGGCCGAGACCGAAGGCGAAGAGGGTCTTTATACGACCATCCTCAGCTCCGGTGAAGCCCAGGTCGCGCCAATAGAAGGAATAGTCTCCGAACGGAAGGTCCTTCTGAAGTTTCACTCCGGAGTTGAACTGTACGCCGGTTCCGGCGATATACACACCGTGCACGCTGCCCTGTTCCTTCCAGGTGTCGTACTCCGCCTGATTGAAGACCGTAGTAACCGGTGTCACTTTGTAGCCCTGCTTGAATTCCACATAGCGATACGCCACGAAATCTCCAGCCTCTGCAGCCACCGTGGTAACCTTGATTTCAGAACTTCTGATTGCGTCCCCATCGTTGGGATCAAAGGTAAACACGATAGTGTCGTTGCCGGTGTAGTCAGTCTTTCCGACAGTAAACCAACCGGGGCCGTCTGTTTCAATCTTCCAAGCGGCATTGCTTTCCACTTTGATAGTGGCCGTGGTCTGGTTGTAGCCCACATAGAACTTCTCCATCTGAACCTTAAGCAGAACGCCTTCCTGAGTGAACGTGACGCGGGCCTGCTCCACATTGTTCCTGTCGAAAAGGCCAAGGATGCCCTGACGCTGCTCTTCAGGATTATCCACGACGGAAACGGTAACCGATCCGTTGCCCTCGCCGGAATTTGCACCATCTATGGCTATCCAGCAGACCCTGCTCTTGTTCTTAAGAGTAACACTGTCTGAGTTCTCAACAAACTTCGCCGACCATTTCTGGTTGGACAGAACGTTAACCGTATAATTCGCGGCTGCTTTGGTCGGGGCCTGCGCGGTCTTATCCGCCGTGAGGAAGGCAGTGCCTTTCTGATGGACCTTAACCTTCTTGCCGAGCCAGTAGTCGCTGCGGATCTCGATTATGTCGTCGCGGTCGTCAAGTTTGTTGTTGTCGTAGTACTGAACGTGGACAGTGGTCTTCGCGCCCTGTCCCACGTGGACCGAATCGGGATCGGAACCCGCTCCCTCCTCGATGTCGATCATACACCACTCGGGATGGGCGGTAGTCACCGTCCACGGGTCCGTGGAGGAGATTATGATCGAGATGCTCTGGGGAGAGATCGCATCCAGCACGTAACTGTCGTCAACCCGATAGCGAAGGTCAACGACCTTATGCTGGGTCTCCGGCGTTTCGGGCTGGCAGCCCCACAGTCCCGGAATCAGGACTGCAAGGGCCAGTATTATGTTAAATAATCTTTTCATAACTACTCATCCAGAATGGTGATGTCGAAGGATTTCACGATGAAATAGGATCCGTCTGTGATTGCCGTATCCGTTCTGATGGCATAAGCACCGGCGGTAGTATTTCCGTTGAATGCGGACACTGTGGTGAGGTTTCCTCCTACCTGAGTGCCGTTGCAATAGAAGGCGAGGTCTATCTTGGTCGGATCGGCGTTGGGCGCGAAGTCCATACGGGCAGTCGTCATTGCATTGGCCTGCTCAACACCGAACGAGGCGAACACTTCTTCACCGTAGGCGGTGCCTGAGCCGTTACTGCGCAGACGGTACTTCGGCTTTGAGTAATTGAGTTCCAGCTGATACTCATATCCGTTCTCGGTAACCATATAGAACTGTCCCCCTGCTGCCAGGTGCATCTCCACCTCAGCTACCATCGAGACATATCTGTATGTTCCCTTGGTTATGATCTTGGACACGGCATCCTGGTTGACTTTCACGGTACCGTCATCCTGAAGGACCGCGTTGCCCACAAGGGTGAAATTGGTATCCTGGGTCAGTTCGAGTTCGTCGCGGAAAGAACCGGCGGTGATGGCCACCATGCCGCTGCGGGGGACGAAGTACTTGTTCCACTTCACCGTCACCGTCATATGGGTTGCATCGGTCTTTGCCACCACGAGCCAGTCGGAATCGCTTTCCGGGGTCCAGTCAAGGGCGGTGTTCACCGTCAGGACGAGCACCTCGCCGTCGGAAGCGACCGCGTTGCTGGCCGGAGCCACCAGTTCGAACTTGATACCGTCCTGAGACACCTGGATGGTCTTCTCTTCACCGCCGGCGATCACCTTAAGGTTTGCCTTGCGCTGTGCGCCTTCATTGGCGGTAGCGGAAACCGTCACATCCGTCCAATTGCCGTTTCCACGGTCCTGGCTCAGGGGTGCGACTGTCACCCAAGCCTTATCCGGGACTATCTCCCAAGGGAGGTCGGTGCGAAGCTTGAAGGTGATGTTGCCTCCGTCGGAAGGAATCACTCCGTCGGGCTCGGCGACATCGAATTTACCGACCTGCGACACCGCAAAGGACTTGGATTCTTCTCCTGCGGTCACAGTGACGTTGCCCGTACGCTCCAGGACGTCACTGGCGGCCGCCGTGATCGTGATATGATGGGCTACTCCGTCTCCGGGACCCTCTGCGAGCGAGAAGGTCAGCCAATCCACATCCGCCTTGATTTCCCAATCGAGATTGGAGGTGAAGGTAAACGGAAGCTGACCGCCTGCTGCGGAGAACACCTTCGACAGGGGAATCACCTCGAGGTCGCCCTTGCGGCTCTGGATAACTTTAATGACGGTGAAGCTCTCTATTCCGTCTCCGGCAAGCGTAAGGACTGCCGTGCGGTCTTCCTTGGTGTCATTGGCCTGGGGAGTCATAACGACATCTGTGATAAGTCCGCCGGCTGCGCTTGAAGTGGGGCTTACTGCGAGCCACTCCGAGCCCTCGGAACGAGTGATGCGCCAAGGGGTGTTTGAGCTAACGTTAAACGTTAAGGGCTGGGGCGCAAGCGCCGGGATATTGTAGGTAGCCAATGCGTCACAGTCCATACGGAGCGACGCCGCCGCCTGTGCGGGAGTCACCTGAGTGTCTATCTCGTACATCTGGCACGATGCCAGGGCGGCGAGAAGCGACAGGCTTGCAAAAATTCTGAATATTGTTTTCATATTGCGTATGTTTTTATTCGTGTGACAGACTACCATCCGGCATTCTGGGGTTTAAGGTTTGGATTGCAGAAGAGCTCGCTCTGAGGGATGGGATAGAGATACATCTTCTCCGCCCACGTGCGGGTCTCAACGTTCTTGAGGCTGTACTGCAGATTGGCGCCGTCCTTGACGATATTCACGCCGTTAATCTGAGTCTGGGTAGCCTGGCCGATCTTCCAGCGGCGGACATCCCAGAAGCGGTGGTCTTCGAATGCGAATTCGACTCTCCACTCACGCTGGACCGCCTTGCGGAAATCGTCAATTCCGGCCACGGTCACGTTCGGCATAGTGGCATTTGCCCTTACCTTGTTCAGGGCCGTACGTGCGCTCATTGTGAGGTCCGCATCCGTCGCGTCAGGTCCGAGGCACTCGTTGGCCGCTTCGGCGTAGCTGAGAAGAATCTCAGCGTAGCGGAAGACAACCCTCTGGTGTTTGCACTCATACTCGGATTCGCGGACGAACGAGGTCGCCGGATCAACGAATTTCTTAAGATAATAACCGGTGACAGTGCACAGGCCGCTGCGGGTCGCGCTGTAGTCCTGGCCGCCCACGAAGGTCTCGATAGTGCTCTTCTTGAATTCCATACCGTTGGCAAGGATGGTGCGGGCGAAGCGGGGATCACGGCCGTCATAAGGCTTTGTGATGTCGAAATCCGGATCGTCGGTCACCCAGCCGTTTGCTCCAAGGGTGATGTCATAACCGCCGAGGGTCTGGAAGGCATCCACCAGGTTCTGGGTGGGATATGTTCCCGCCATCGAAGTTCTGCGTCCGTAGGTGAAGCGCACCGGGAAGTTGTACTTCTCGAAGGTGTAGTCCGAGTCACGCATAATGCAGAATATGACTTCGGGCGAAGCAACTATATCATCCAGGAATTTCGCATCCAAGGAGTAGATATTCTCATTGATGAGATCGAGAGCGGCTTTGGCCGCAGCCTTCCATTTATCCGTGTTGCCCTCGGGATTGTGCAGCGGGCTTGCCGCATAGAGGAGGGCCCTCGACTTGAGAGCCATGGCGAAGCCCTTCGTGGCACGGCCGTAGTCGTTGTCCAGGACCGAATTCATATAGCTCTTCGGCAGGTACTTGGCGCAAGTGTCACATTCTTCGACTATGTAGTCGATCACCTGATCGAACGGGGTCTTGGGAATGGAGTTGGCCTCGTCGATTGTGAGCATCTTCTCCGGAACGGGGATGTCGCCGTAGCGGCGTGCGAGTTCGAAGAGGTAGAATGCCTTGAGGACGCGCGCCTGATAAGGATACAGGCGCAGCTGGGCCATCTGGTTTTCATACTTGCTCTCGTTGCGGTAGATGCTCAGGTCCACCGTCTTGACGGACTCGAGGAATTCGTTGGCCGAGCGTATTGCGTTGTAGAGATCCCATTTAGTGTCCACTGTGCTGACCGCGCTCCAGTTTCCGTTGCCGAAGAGCTGGACGCTCGCATCGGGATCGGCATATTCAGCATCGTCGGAGCCGCACTCGCGCATGGCACTGCTCACAGCCATGATATCCTTATCCGGCATATAGCCATAGACATTAGTCATCATAGCCTTCACATTGGAGAAGGTCTTGTACATATCCTCGCGGGTGTAGTCTCCGGAAGTTTCGTCAAAATCCAGGAAGTTGCATCCTGCTGCGAGGATCACAACCGATAGTATTGCAAATAACTTTTTCATATCGTTTCCCGGTTTAGAAGTTGAACTTTACACCGGCCCAGACGACTCTGGTGGTGGGATAATAAGCACCCAACTGCTCGGGATCGGCGAAGCCGATGTTGTCCAGCGAGAACACGTTGGTGGCGTTGAGAGAAACGGTGGCGTCGCAGATCTTCAGCAGGCTGCGCGGCACTTCATATGAAATGCCGATGTTGCGGAGCTTGAGGAAAGAGCCGTCGCGATACCACAGCGAGTTGTCGCGGTAGTTGTTGTCGTTCTCCATTGTGGTGATACGCGGCATTGTGGCGATATCCGCCGTCTGGGGAGTCCAGAAGACTTCCCTCGAGAGGAAGGTCTTCGAGATAGTGCCGTTGTCCACCAGCGGCTGGTACAGCGGGCTGTCCAGCAGGGAGACCGTGTAACCTGTGAGGCCCTGGAAGTCAGCAAAGAACTTGAGGGCTTTCCACTGGCATTTCAGGCTGAAACCGAACTGGAGGAGAGGAAGCGAGGTGGAACCGAACATCCTGACCTTGTCCTGGCTGTCGATGACGCCGTCGCCGTTCTGGTCGCGATACTTGAGGTCGCCGGGACGGACTTCGCCGAAGGACTGGTGAGGCGAGTTGTTGATTTCATACTCGCTCTGGAATATGCCGATGACCTCGAGGCCGTAAGCCTGGCCCACGCGGTTTCCGGCGTGATACAGGTAAGGATACTGCTGATAGGCCTGGCCGTCGTCCACCACCTTGGTGAAGAGCCACGCTGCGTTTGCATCCACTCCGTAGGAGAAATCCCCTATCTTGTCGCCCCAGTCGATACCCAGGTCTATTCCTTTGTACTTGTTCTCTCCCTGGCTCTGCTTGTTCACGGAGATACCGAGAACGCCGGAGATATTGGAAGCGCTGATGTAGATGTTCTGGCGGTCTTCCGCGAAGAGTTCGGCGTCTATGCCAAGCCTGCGTCCGAGCAGACGGAGCTCGCCGCCGACGGTGACTTTCTTCGAAAGTTCAGGGGCGAGGGTAAGCGCCGCCATATTGCCTTCAGCGCGACCGGATGTGCTGACACCCTCCGTGCCGAAGCGGTAGCTGTGGCCGTTTGTGGATCCGTAAACCTGTCGGTAGAGTTCGTGCGTGAGGTCGTCGTCCATACCGGAGAGACCGGCGGAGGCGTAGACCTTCAGGTAAGGATCACCGTCCAGCACTATACCGGAGACATTGACTGCCGGATAGAAGTGGAAGCGGTTGCCCTTCGGGAGGTAGGCGCTGCCGGAGTAGTTCATAACCACATCGGCGAAGACCTTGTTCTTCCAGTTGTAGCTGGCGGTAAGGAGCATCTCCTGGGTCTTGGAAGAGGCGTTGCGGGAGTTCTCGATCCACGAACGCTGGCGGTATGCGAGGTGAGTATCGATGTGATGATCTTCGAAATCACGCTCCCAGTTGACCTTGGCCTGCAACTCGAAATTCATTCTCAGGGAGTTGAACCAGTGGTCGAAATCCACCACCTTGGAGTCGACGCCATACCATTTCTGGTTGGTGATGAGGTATTGCTTTCCGTCTCCGGCCGCAATCGCAGGATTGAGTTCGGAATAACGGAACTCTTTCTCCGCGACTTCCGTCATCTTGCCGATATAGTCGAATGCCACGGCGATGTCAGCGGAAAGGCCGGCCACAAGCGGACTGAAATCCTGACGGAGAGTCATATTCGCAAGGACCTTGGTCTGAGAGTACTGGTGCTGGCCGGACTCGCGGAGGATTGCCACCGGGTTGTTGGCCCCGTAGAGGGAGCTTCCGCCGTAGGAGCCGTCGGCCTGCTTGATGGGGAACACGCCCGAAGGGAGACCATAGAGTATCTTCTCCAGCCTGGTGTCCCAGTTCGGGGTATTGAACTCCGACAGACGGGCCATCACGCCGATCTTCATCGCGGTGTAGTCAGTGATGTTGACGTCCACGTTGGAGCGGATGCCCAGACGGTTGTCGTAGGTATTGGCGTTGTAACGGTCGTCGGAGTCCGGACGGACATAGAGTGCGTTGTCCTTCAGGTAATCCACCGCGGTGAAGTACTTGAAGTTGCGGTTGCCTCCGGTGAAGGTAAACTGTGCACGGTGGTTGTCGCCGTGGTCGCGGTAAATCTGGCTCCACCAGTCCACATTAGGATAGGCGTAGGGATAAGTGCCTTTGCGGAAGGCGTCCAGCTCGAGGGCGGAGTAACGCGCCTCGAGACCGTCCAGAGCACGTGCCTGGTTCACCATCAGTGCATAGGTGTACGAATCGGCGAATTCAGGAGTGCGTGTGGCTGTGGACTGGCCATACTGGTACTTTGCAGTTACGTGGAGAGGGGTGGACTTGCCGCGTTTGGTGGTGATGCTAACCACTCCGTTGGCGCCCTTGACGCCGTAAAGCGCAGCGGCTGCCGCATCTTTCAGGATGGTGATCGATTCGATCTCCGTCGCTGTGATGTCGCTGAGGTCTCTCGGGAAGCCGTCCACAAGAACGAGCGGACTGCGGCCGTGGAGACGGAGCTTGGACTGGTTTTCCTCGCTCCTGCCCGTGCCCTGCTTGACCCAAAGACCGGAGAACTGTCCGTAGAGCGCCTTGGCGATATCCACCTCCGGGCTCTGGTCGAACAGCGACGCATCACTGCCGGCGGAAACGCGGGCCATCAGCTTGAACGAGTTCTCCAGCGAGATGGAATCCATCTGCGAGAGTCCAGCCTCGTCCTGTGCTGAGGCCGACACGGCTCCGGCAAGAAGCGTTATTATTATATATATAAGGTATCTTTTCATATTCGGGTACTATTTTAGGTTACCAACCCGGGTTCTGTGTCATACCGTAGTTCTTGTTGATCTCTACGGAAGGGATAGGCTGCATAAACCACTTGCGGTCCCATTTGGTCCACCAGCTGCGGACAGGACGGAGGTCGATCACTTCGAACGAGAAGGTGGTCGCCTCTTTGTTCTTGTTGCCGGTAGATTTGAGCCCGTGGAGCGGGGTCGTCAGGGCACTGTCAAGGCCCCAGCGGACGATGTCGAACCAGCGGACCTCTTCGAAGCCGAATTCGCAATCGCGCTCGTTGAGGATGGCCTCGCGGAACTGCGCCTGGTTCATACCTGCCGCATACTTGTCCAAATCCTCAAGTTTGCACAGGCCGACACGTGCGCGGACTGCGTCCACCCAGGAGAGTGCCTTGTCAGACGGACCGCCGTCATACTCGTTGTAAGCTTCCGCGGCGTTCAGGAGGACTTCAGGAAGACGCATCATACACCAGTGAACCGGCACCGAACGGTCTTTGTCGCTCTGGAGTATGTACTTCATCTGGCCGAAGCCCGGCATATTTGCCTGGAAGTGTTCGTGGTTGCTGTAGACATTGCCCACGTTTCCGTCCCTCCAGATATCGCCGGGGACAGCGATATTCTCATACAGACGAGGGTCGCGGGTCTCGATTCCGGGGATCTTGATGGTCTCGGTAGGATCCGGTTTGAAGAAAGGCTGCCTGTATTCGCCGTTCTGCGTCTGATGTTCCCAGTCGTAGTCCTCGGCGAACGGGGTGCCGTCTTCCCAGCCGAACTTGTTCACCCATTCGAGGGTGCAGCCGCTTCCGTATTCGTGAGGGTTGTTAAGAACCAGACTATGGTAGGAGGAGCTGTTCGACTTGCGGATGGAGATGATGCACTCGGTGCTTCCTCTGTTGAAGTAACCGGCACGGTAGGCCAGACGGTAGGCCCTGTTGGTAATCACTCCGTTCGCATCCGGAGAAGCCTGCTCCATTGCATAATAACCGTTGGCCATAAGCTCCGACATAAACTCGTCGGCGGCGTCCTTTGCAGCCTTCCAACGATTCTTGTCGTAGTTCATATAGCAGGTGTACTCATCCGCCTTGGGGTGCCAGGGTGTGTCAGAGTTGAAGGTGGGAGAGGCGGCGAAGCAGAGGATGCGAAGCTTCAGACCGATGGCGGCGGCGCGTGTAAGGCGGCCGTCTTCGGTCTTGGACACGGACCAGGGAAGGTCCGGGGCCGCTTCGTCGCACAGATCCACAATGTACTGGATAGTCTCGGCGAAAGTGCTGCGGGGATATTTCATATTCTCGCTCGGAACCACTGCGTGGTCGAGGATGGGAACCCCGCCGATGTAGCGCACCATATTCGCATAAGCGATAGCCATACAGAGTTTAGCCTCCGCCTTTTTGCGCGCGAGCTCAGCCGGATCGGCATCAGGAATGCGGTCGGCATTCTCGAGGAACAGCCACGCGTAGCGGATCACGTGATAATCCTTCTCCTTGCCGTAGCAGTAAGCCTGGCTGGAGGTGTTTGCGCCGGAAGGGTTGAGAGCTCCGCTATAGTAAAGCTCGTTAGGGCCGTTGCCCTCCGAGAAGCGGGCGCTTGAATAATGGTCTGTGATGGCCTCGACCACATCCTTGCTCATAAGGTTGTCGAACTCGGTCACAAGACCGTAATGGAGATAATAATATGCTGAAGCGAGTACCTTGTCGGCATCCTTGATGGATGCGAACAGGGTATCCACGGTTGCGCCGGATGTTTCCGGGGCCTTGCTCAGGCCGGCATCGCCGAGCTGAAGGCTCTCGCAGGCAAACAGAGATGCACTCACGAGCGCAATTGTCAGGAACTGAATCAATTTTTTCATAAGGCTCATCTGTTAGAAGTTAAGATTGATAGCAATATTATAAGTCTTCACGAGAGGATACTCGCCGTCGGAGCTCGAAGACCTGCCTTCGGGATCCTGGAGTTTCATCTTGGAGAATGTCAGGACATTGTAGCCGGTGAACATAATTCCGAGCGAACTCAAACCGAGTTTCTCGAAGAACTTGTTGCGCGAGAATGTGTAACCGAAACTGAGGCTCTTCAGACGGATGTAGGAGGAATCCACAGTCCAGAGGGTGGAATCTTCCGCATTCCAGTTCATCTCCGAAAGGTTATCCGTCATACGCGGAAGGAGATTGTCCCCGGTGGTGCGGGCGGGAGCCCATTCACTGCCCTCGGGGACATAGCAGCGCTCCGCGAACATTTCAAGGAGTCCGCGGTGTCCGGAGTTCGTGAACGGGATACGGTAGTCTGCATTGTACACACGGCAGACGTTGGTGGCTGCAATCCAGTTGAGAGCAAGGTTGAAACCCTTCCATCCGAACTTCCAGTTGGAACCGAAGAGATATTCAGGGCGGTTCGGATAACCGTCCACCATCTTATCGTCGTCATCCACCCTGCCGTCGTTGTTCAGGTCCTTGTACTTGGCATCACCGGGATAAACGGTGGTCTTCGGCTGGGGAAGGTCCGGATTGAGGACCTTCTTACCGTCTATGACCACGAAATCGCTTTCCTGATACAGACGCTCGTACTGGTACAGGAGGTACCTTCCTGTCGAGCCTCCAGTATATGCCTGATAAGGCTCATTGGTGGGAATCTCATCCTGGAAAATGATCTTGTTGCGGGAGAAGGTCACATTGGCGCCAAGGTCATATGTAAAGTCTCCGATATGATCCCTCCAGGCGAGGTCCATTTCATAACCCCAGTTGTCCACGACACCGATATTCATATCCGGAAGGTCGGTCGCGATGATTGCCGGAGGAGTCTTCGGGGAGATCAGGATACCGGTACGGTGCTCCTTGAAGATATCTCCGGTGAAACTGAGGCGTTTGTCGAAGAGTTCGGCATCCACACCGAAGTTACCCTTGAGAGAGGTTTCCCAGGTAACCGCATCGTTGCCGGGGACGCCCATTTCGTAACGGGGAACGCCGCCGGAGTTGGAAACTCCGAAGTAGTAGCTTCCGGCCTCCTTCCAAACTCCTTCCATATACATAAAGCGGTATTTACCCTGGTCGTTACCGACGGTACCCACGGAGCCGCGGAGTTTGAGATGGTTGATCCATCCGAACTGCTTCATAAAATCTTCTTCAGATACCACCCATCCGAGTGACATTGAAGGGAAGAAACCGTAACGTGTCTTGCCGGGGGCGAAGTTTTCGGATCCGTTGTAACCGGCGCTGAAGTCGACCAGATACTTGTCCATATAACCGTAGGTTGCGCGGGCAACAACACCCACATAGCCCTTCGGCAGCCACGAGTAAGTGGAAGGATAGTAGTTGCGCGACTGGTTATAAAGGAGGAGTCCGCTCACTGCGTGCTTGCCCGCGAACCTGCGGCTGTAATCGATACGGCCTTCAAGGTACCAGGCTTTGTCGTCGTCGGTGGACTCGCTGTAGCTGAGCGGGTAATTGCTGCCGGACATAATCATAAGATAGGTCCTGTCGAAATCCGGATCAGCAAGCGAAGCTGTGGAGTTGTCCACCCAGGTGGCGTAGGTAAGGGTCTGATGCATAGCGCCGGAACCTTCGTGCTTCTTCTTGATCTGCATCGTGGTGTCGAAGCTTCCCTTCACTCCAAGGCTGAGGCCTTCGGTGATGAAGTCCAGGCGCTGGGTAAGGGAGAGGTCCACATCGAGGGTGGTCTTGTACTTCTCCGTGAAACCATAGCCATAGTAGTACTCGTAAGCGTTCCACTTGGTCAGTGAATTCGGAAGGGCGCTGTCGTGTACGAAGGTGAGCGGATTGCCGTTCACGATACCGGGACTGCCCGTCGGGTGCGCCCAGAGCATCGAGAGCATCCAGATGTTATCCGCCTTGGAGATAGGCTCGCGGGTATTGCCGACCACACCGCTGATATTGAATTTCATATCAGTGGTTTCAGTCAGTTTGAAGTCCAGGTTCGCCCTGTAATTGTAACGGTTGTAGGAGTAGTTGTTGTCGTAGGACAGTCCGGGCATCTGCCTGAGCAGACCGTTCTGGTACATATAACCCATAGACACGAAGTAACGCACTTTGTCCGAACCGCCGGAGATGTTTACGTTGTTCTTCGTCTGGAGGAAAGCCTTGCGGAACATCAACTCCGTCCAGTTGGTGCTCGGGAACATAAATGGATCGGACTTGATGCGGTAGGCTTCGATGGCCTCACGGGTGAAGTAATTCATTGAATCCGGGTCCCCTGCGTTCTCGTGACGGACGTTGTAGTAACGGGCGAAATCATATGAGCCGGCCTGATGGATGAAAGTAAGCGGGACCTGCACACCGGTGATAGAACTGGCGGAGATCTTCGGCTTTCCGGCATCGCCTCGCTTGGTCGTGACGATGATAACGCCGTTAGCGCCTCGCACACCGAACACGGCCGTGCTGGACGCATCCTTCAGGATCGAGAGGCTCTCGATTTCATTAGGGTCGATGGTGTTCAGGGGACGCTCAACTCCATCCACGAGGATGAGCGGGGTGCTGTTCGCGTCGCTGAGGGAGCTGACGCCACGGATGTAGATCTGGGCGTAGTCTTCACCCGGCTGACCCGACTCCTGGACGGTGGTGACACCCGGCATCTGGCCTGCGAGAACATTGGTTACATCGGCCACCGGCGCTTTGACCAGGGCCTTTGAATCTATCGCCGTGAGGGCGCCCGTAACGGTGGCTTTCTTCTGTGTTCCATAAGCCACCACCACAGTCGCCTCGAGGGTCTGACTATCATCTTGCAAGACAATACTCAGAGTCCTCTGCTTGCCAACCTTGATTTCCTCCGTCGCATAACCGAGGGAAGAAACCACGATGACTGCATCCTCATTGGGGACAGTGATTTCGAACTTACCATCCATATCTACCATAACGCCGATAGTCGTCCCCTTCAGGGTGACACCGGCGCCGAAGACCGGAAGGCCGTCTGCATCAACCACCGTTCCCTTGACGGAAATGCCTTGAGCATAGGCGCTTACGCACCAGCAACTCAACAGCACCACGGCAAAGAGTCGTAAGATGTGGACTGCTTTCATTGGTTAAATATTTAAGTGTTTTATGTGTCAGTACTACAAATTTAGCCCATAATCGAACTAGATTAGGGCTAATTTGCGTGTGATTGCACTCAATTTGCGCAGAGGATATCTCGCGCCAGTCTACAGGTTTTTCTGCGGATACATATCGTTCCACCAGGTGTCGTCGTCGTGGAGGTACTTGCTGAACCAGGCGAAGATGGTGCGGAGCCAGTCGCGGCGCTTGCCGAACTCGCGTATGCCGTGGTTCTCGCCGTCCACAACCACGAACGCCGTGTCCGCGCCGAGAAGTTTGAGGGCGGTGAACATCTGGATACTCTCCCCTATCGGCACATTGGTGTCGGCCGAGCCGTGAAGGAACAGCAGCGGAGTGTGGATCTTGTCGGCGTTGTAGAGAGGGCTGCGGTCCACATAGAGGTCCTTGCGCGTCCACGGGTAACTGTTCGCCATACAGACTTCGCTGTAGGAGTAGCCCCAGTAGCCCTCGCCCCAGTAGCTGGTGTGGTCGCTGATGCCGGCGTGCGAGATGCCGGCCGCGTAGATGTCCGTCTTCGTGAGCAGCAGCTGGGTCATAAATCCGCCGTAGGAGGCGCTGAAGCAGCCGATCTTCGTACTGTCCACGAACGGGTGGTCCTTGCAGAAGTTCAGCGTCGCTTCGATTATGTCTTCGGCCACGCCCTCGCCCGCAGTGTTGACGTGGCGCGCGGCGAATTCCTGGCCGAAGCCGGCCGCGCCGCTGGGGTTCACGACATAGAAGACGTAGTCCTGCGCGGCGTAGACCTGAGGAGAGTAGGAGCCTATGCAGTAGCGCGACGAAGGGGAGCAGCCGCCGTAGTAGTGAACCAGAAGCGGGTATTTCTTCGAAGGATCGAAGTGCGGAGGAAGCACGTAGAAGCCGTTGATGAGGTCGCCGCGGGAGGAGGTGAACTCGTACGCGCCGCCGGCGCCGAGCTCGACGGAAGCGAGGCGGACAGCGCCGAAGTCCATCACGAGGCGCTGCCTGCCGGTGATGACGTTGTACACGTAGGCACGGTCGCCGTTGCAGAGGCTCTGCCCACGGTAGACGAGAGTGGGCGCGCCGGCGGCGATATCGAACGCAGGGACATACTCTTCCCTGTTTTCGAGCTTTTCTATCTTTCCCGTCCAGGGGTCGCAGCAGTACAGCTGATGGACGTCTTTCTCTTCGGTGTTGAAATAGATGCGGTTGTCGTACTTCGACCAGACGGGATTCCCCTCCACGCTCGGATCGAAGTCCTTGGTCAGAGGCACCACCTTCTTCGACTCTATATCATAGATGTAAAGCTGGATGTCGTACATACTCGAAGTCTGGCCTTCCTTGAGCGCGGCCTTGCCTATTCCCCCGAAAGCCTCCGGGCTGCCGATCATCACAAGCTGCTTCCCGTCGGGGGAATAGCTCGCGCCGCGCACGAAGCCGTCGTCCTCGATCAGGCATTCCGCTTCGAGGGTCTTAACGTCGAGCTGCCAGATGGAGAACAGGGTCGTGGGGCGCTCCGTGAGGCGCTCCTTCTGAGTCATAAACAGCACTTTACTGCCGTCGCGCGTGATATCCGCAGGCCACAGGTCGTGCCAGCCGAAAGTGAGCTGCTGCATCTGGCCGGTCGCGAGGTCGTATTTCGCCAGATATGTGCGGTCGCGCCAGCCGGGCTGACGATCGTCGGGGGTGAGGATCTGGTGCACCGCGCCCTCCTCAGGACCCTCCTGGGTCAATGCGTAAAGGAGGTAGTCCTCGCTCGGCGCCACAGTAAACCAACCG
Source organism: Bacteroidales bacterium (assembly GCA_017615435.1). Next base: position 40,873 of record JAGAAF010000020.1, on the reverse strand, counting down.
TCATCGGGGATATCCCTTGCAAGCAAAGTTTCCTTTCCGGTCAACGGGTTCGCGCAGTAGAGGTTGCGTCCCCGGACGTCCGTGCGAGTGTAGTAGTATTCGTCACGTCCGGGCATCCACTGGACGCGTGCGTCGGTGCGTACAAGCACCTTGCCGTCAGAGACCTGCTGGATCTCCGTATACGAGCTGTAGTTGCCCGTAGCATCCACGGTACGGTAGGTCAGCGCTATGAACTTGCCGCCCGCGGACACGCTGATGCCGCCGCAATCCAGACCGATTGTATTTGCGTCCAGCGAGTAGATGTGCCCGCCGTCTTCGCGCAGGGTAAGCCGGCCGTCCTTGGGCGAGTCCACGCTCACCCTCAAACTGTCTTTCTCGCCCTTGAGCGTCAGCGCCTTGATCACGAAATCGTGGGTGCCCGGTTCGAGCTTGAGCTGCGGTCCCGCGGGCTTGCCGTCCACGAAGATGCGGCTATGGCTGAGGCCTTCCACTTTCAGCGTCGCGTGCGTGTAGAGCGTATTTTCGAGCGAGAAGCCGAGCAGATGCAGGGCGTTGCCGTCGGCGGCGGGAAGCGAGTCCACGACCGTCGCGCCCCTCATATCCAGCGACAGCTCACGGTCGAGCGCCGATTCTGGATTGAACGCTTTGCCAGCTATGTCCAGCGTGTCCACCTTATGCGGCGTCTTGACCTCGAACGGGCCCGCATAGCGGAAAGATTTGACTTCGATAGTTTCGGCCGACGCGAGAGCGCAAATGACACTCAGGGCCGCTATAAATAATATTTTTCGTTCCATAATCTAAAATATCGGGCGTTCGTGTTCGATACTGGGCGTGCCATTTTCAAAGTACGGCCATCCATCTTCTGACCAGAGGACGCGGTCGAGGTTGAGCATACGGCCGTGATATTGTGAACCGGTCCAGTAGGTGTGGTAGAACATCCAGTCCTGTCCGGCATCGTCGGTTACTATCTGCGAGTCGTGGCCTGTGCCCACGAATGTCTTGTCGTCCGGCGCGCGGAGTATGGTGTAGTCATAGCTGAGGCTGGTCATCTTCTTCCCTTTCGGGTCGCGGTAGGGGCCGGTGATAGTCTTGCTGCGGCCCACCACAATACGATATGTGCTCTTTTCCTCTTCGCAGCAGGTGCCCTTCGAGGCGAAGAGGTAATACCAGTCGCCACGTTTGTGGATGTACGCGCCTTCGAGGTTGTCCGCCCCGACGTGCTTTTTCTTCGCGCCGTCCTTGACTTTGAGCCCGTCGCCCTCCAGTTCCACGATCCAGATTCCGCCCATCGGGCCGAAACTGCCCCAGAAGAGGTACGACCTGCCGTCATCGGCGCGATAGAAGTTCGGGTCTATGGAGTTCGCCGTGCCAATATTCTTCCAACCAACGACCATACCCTTGTCCTCGAACGGGCCGGTCGGAGAATCGCTGACCGCCACCCCGCTGCCGGTGTCGAAGAGGTTCGCCCATATGCCCAGGGCATAGTAGAGCACGTATTTCCCGTCCACATAGTTGATGTCCGGCGCCCATATGCTCGACCCTTCCAGCCATACCGGACGCCCTGCCGAAAAACCATCGGCCACGAACTCCCAGTCGATGAGGTTCTTGGAACGGTATATCGGAAGATTGATTATCTCCGCGGCTTCCTTTGAAGTGTTGTCGCGGTTCATCAGGCCAGCCTTCGCACTCTGGGTGCTGTAGGCATAGAAATAGCCGGTGTTTGCACGGTCGTCCAGAACGGTCGGGTCCGGGCAGTCGCGGCGGATTACGGGGTTCTTGTAAGTGTCCTGAGCCTTGAGCGGCAGAGCTGCTGCAATGAGCGCTATCAGAATTATGCGTTTCATACTATTGAATAAGACCAATAGCAAAGATACAAAATGTTGCAATTCCGAAAAACTTCGTATATTTGCAGTCCCGTTCGCCGCAAGGCCGCGGGAATGGTTCACACTAGACCATCAGGAGAGGTGGGTGAGTGGCTGAAACCAGCAGTTTGCTAAACTGCCGTACGGGTAACCGTACCACGAGTTCGAATCTCGTCCTCTCCGCACTACGCAATCAATTTCGGGCGCCGCACGCAAGTGCGGCGTTCGTTTTTGTGTGCCGTCCGTCGAAAGCTCGCTTTCGTAAGGACCGGCATACGAAAACGGACAGCTACAGGTACTGTAGCGCCCGAACATTGATTGCTTGCGGAGTGACGAGACGAGCCCCGGAGCTGCCAGGCGCAGGGGCTAATCTCGTCCGAGATAGCATCCAGACTCAAAGCTATCTGTCTCTTATCTATCCGAAAAAATTGCACGAAAAATGCACCGAAATGCAACAATTGCATATTAATAAGATAAAATAGCGCTACTCGATTGAGACAAAACTAATTAATTGCACTCTAAAAAGATAATCTCCTACTATCGCCAAGATGAAGCCAGGCGACCCTCATCAAATCCACTTATTAGGCATATCCTTTGGCTTCACACCCCGATTTGAGCCTGTCAAGCCAGCCCACCCTCTCCACAATACCTCCTAAGCGGGGTAAGCTGGCTTCATCTTGGCAGAATTATATCTGTTTATTGTTTTCCGCCAAACTGCGCCACGCTCACCTGCCCCACAGCTCCTTCTGTTGGGGGTGGGGTGTGCCACTAGCCTCGATTTCGGGTCCAGCGACACGCACCCAGAAAACAAACCAGCCCCAGAATACCCTGTGTGGCACAACCGCCAACCCGTCTCGTGGCGCTGTTCTGCGAAGCTCATATCAAGGCGCAAAGAAGAAAAAGGGAGAGCCGAAGCCCCTTTTTAGATGTCGAAAGGCATTTCGGGTTCATCCGAAATGCCTTAAGTAAAGTAATCACCCCGCCAAAGCGGGATAGTATATATGTTACCACAAAGGTGTGTCTTTTTCTGAAGAAAACAAGAGGATCTAAAGGAATTATTCTGAGACGGGACGGACAGAGTACCCGAGGCTACGCTGGATGAATCCTGTGTTGACACCGGAGGTTTGGAAGACCACATACAGCGCGCGGTGCGGGGTATTCGTATAGAGGGAAGAAGACCAGTAGTAACCGTAGGAGCCCATATGGTAGAGGCTGGTAGCGTCACGGTAGCCTGCGGCAGGAAGGAAGATTGTATTGTTGTTCGCCAGATATGTTATAAGCCATCCGTTATGACCACTTATGGACGTCCAAGTCCACTGATAATTGCCGTTATGATAGGTAGCGATCAGTTCGTTCCATTCATCGTAGGTAGGCAAACGCCATTGTTCACCAAGTACAAAATAAGCCGCATCATCATTCGGGTCTAGAACGGTCTTATCATCAACAATTCCATCGGAACCGTTTGTGTTGTATTTCGTTAAACTGCTGCTTGTACCATTGCACCATTTATAGGTGGACCAACTGTAATCATCCTTAGGAGAAACCTCTCCCCAGGCATAGTAATCGCCATATGCATCTGGCGTTGTTGCTCCCACATTGGCATTTGCCCATTTAACAGAAAGACCTAAATCAATAGCGGTGAATTCGAAATCCGGGGTGGTGAATGATTTTACTGTCCCGAAACGATAAGATCTGCCATTTCGCACAAACGCTTGATAATAATAGGTTGTAGAACAAGAGAGCCCTAATATGAGTGCTGAATATTTGCCATTAGCATCCAAATCACTGCAATATACAACAGTACCATTATCTATAGAAGGATTCTGATCTGTAGAGTAGATAAAGCCAATATACGAGTCTGCCACTTCGAAAGGTAAATAAGCGTATCCAGTGAGTTCCACGGATATGTATGTTACGCTGGAGGCCTCTCCGGTTACTGAAATGTCGTCATAAGGGTTTGGATCGACTTCGCCGCTTGTCCCTTTGATTACTGTGACACCAATGAGGTCCGATTTTTCGCCAGCTTCAGCTTTGACAGAAACTTTGCCAATAGAAATCGCCGCAATCTTTCCGGTACTGGAGACCATCACGACGCTCTCATCTGATGAACTCCATTTGATTGACTTATCTGCCGCATTCTCCGGCAGGACCGTTGCAGTTAGAGTCACGCTCTCCCCTACGGCCAGAGTGATATCCTCCTGATTGATAGATATACTCTCAACCTTTATCTCCGGAGCCTCGTGTTCAGGAGTACATCCAATAATACCCAAACCAAATGCTATTGCTAGAGCGATAGATAGACGTTTCATATGGCTATGATGTTGTAACTCAACAAATATAGCGAAAAACGAAGAAAGGAAGCGCCATTGGATTCCAGTGTCTCCAAGTTTGCACGACTAAAGTTAATAAAAAGACGTATCCGCGTGAACGACTAATTGTCTGAATGTCAATATTTTACAGTCTTGACAGCAAGCGGTTTTGTTAGTATCTTTGCGCCGTGGAATTTGCGAATTATTTCGCATAATTGTGAATTATTTAAGGATTATTGTTATTTTTGCATTTGGAAAAGTATGATTGTTGAATTTGATGACAGAGCATTGGAACATCTTTTCTTGTTTGGAACTGCCGACGACAGAAAATATCGTCGACTACCAGAGGCGATTGTGAAAAGCTATGTGAAAGTAGTTAACTACATCCGCGCAGCAAGACGAATAGAAGATTTGTATTTGATTAAGTCACTTCATTATGAAAAGAAGCACGGAACGTTAAAGGATAAAGAGGCTGTGTGGATAAACGATCAGTATCGGCTACTTTTCAAGAGCTCTGCTGGTAGTGATGGGATCATAGTCAATGTCTTATTAATAGAAATATCAAAGCATTATGAATAATTCGCAAATACCTGTTGTTGCTACACATCCCGGGGAACTACTCAAAGATGAGTTGAAAGAAAGAGGCCTCTCTCAAAAACGACTCTCGGAAATGACAGGAGTCAAGGCCTCTGTAATAAGTGAAACTATCTCGGGGAAGCGCGCAATGTCGTTGAACTTTGCGGTTGCCTTGGATAAGGCATTGGATATTCCCGCTGAAGTATGGTTAAATCTTCAGACACAGTATGACCTGGATGTCGCCGGAATCACAAAAAGGGACACCCAACAGGAGACCTTCAAAGTTACAATCCCGATTAAAGACAGAAACCTCTTTAAAGAGATCGTCAGAACTTTCGGCTGGGCGTGCGTGTTATAGTGCCCACTAATGACACGAAAAAGGGAGGGCAGAAGCTCTCCCCTAAAAGGCCCAAGCCCGCGAAAACGGAACTTACTCTATCGGGAGCTGGCAGTTGAAGCGGAGGCCGAAGCGGCTGTTGAGGATGGCGTATAAGGGCTTGCCGGTGGACTGGCGCCTCGCGATAATTTCAGCCATAGGCGAATCAGGGTCATCGAGGGACTGCTGAATCAAAGCCATTATCCTGTCCACCGTCCATTCGCCGCCGAGCACTTCGTACCACGTACAACCCAGTTCGAGGGCGAAGGCATCGGAGTACTCACGGACTGAGGATGTTTTGAAGCCGGGAAGCTTTAAGAACCAGGTGTTCTCGTAGGGGCCGTGGTATTTGTGGTCTTCTTCGAAGCAGCATTCCCGAACCTCTTCGGGGGTAATCCACTCACGCGCAGTCTCATAAGAATCTTGATTGCTCACCTCCACCATTATGCCCATTCCAAAGGGCACGGCAAGATAAAAATACCCGTTTTCAAAGTATTTTTGTTTGGTGGCGGCAAAGAGATCGGCGCTAAATTGCTGGGCTATGCGGAAAGCCTCATCCTGACGGTAATATTTCCCCGCTCGTTTGTAACTATAAAGCAGCCAATTATCATCGTCGCTCATATGTATGAGCATTCTCGGCTTGTCATTATTCATAAAGTTCAAATGATCTACTATTGAGTGGAGCATTGTCTTTTTGTCCACCTGATCAAACGGGACGCAGAATATCTCCTGGTCGGTGACTTTTATGTCAAAATAGATGTTATCATCGGTTTTGCTGCTCACTCTGAAAATCATAGGAGAAGTGCCTGAGAGCATACGTCCTACATAAATAGAGGTTTGGACCTTAGTTTTCTTCGCTTCTTCCAACAGCAATTTACGAATAGCAGAAGCGCCTTTCTTTGCCATCGGGTACTCCTCATCTGAAACCCAGGCTATACCCGTTACCTCTCTGGGGCAATTTTGACCATGGTAGTACCTTGTCCAACCGAACAAGTTAAACTCCAAGTAAACGGAGTTGAAAAGGCCCTTTTTATAAAAAAAGCTGAAATCATCGAAATAGGGAGAAAGTACTTTCGCGAAGGCATCGTTCGTTATCTGATCATAGTCCTGAGAGAAGCCGGACAGAGCAGAGAACAGCACCGCAAGCGTTAGAATCAACTTTTTCATCAATTCACCTCCTTTGCAAACTTGACCACATCATCCGCAGAAAAATATGCGTACTGGGGTGCCGCCGCCACATTGACGTCATAGACATACAGATGAATTCCCAGGTCCAGTCCCAGAGCAATAATGACAGCATACGGATCGGCTACATAGGCATTAAGCAAAGCAGCTTCGCCACTTCCGTTGAAAGCGACTCGCAGAGTCAGGCCCTCCTCGTCGAAAGAGGTAATTTCATAGATACTGCCCACGCTTTCAGCCTTGGCATTATGTGCCTTGATATCCTTCGCCACCAGATCGAACAGCGGCTCCGAAGGCCTCATTTTCTCATTGTCGTACTCGGTAATGATCGAGCCACCCACCTTTTTGGGATAGGCTATTTCTTCCGTAATCCTATAACCTCCCGTGAAAAGAATAAACGCAAGCAGAGGCTGGTCAAGCATATCTTGCGCCTCGTGTGCCGGCACATAAGTATGAGACCTGATCTCAGCCTTGCTTACCGCCACCCCATAAGTTTTGCCATTAATATCCATCGTTTGATCAGAATGTGCAACGACTTGTACGGGCCACCTCAAATAAATATCTGCATCCTTGATGGAGTATTCCAGAATCGCCGTAGAACTGACAGAACTTAAATAGAAACTCTCATAATTATCCAGCATCTTGTGCTCGTGGGCATAATGCAGAGTATCTGCCAGAACAGGCTGTGCCAGTTTTCGGATCAGAGCCTGCCGCTCTGCCGAAAGGGGGTGCTGTGCGAATGCGCAGACACCGCAGAGCAGAGTAAATAGTACTATTAATCTTTTCATAACTGATTACAACGGATTTACCAGAATTTCATCGCACATAAGCGCTTTTCCTGCAGGAGCGACAGCCTCGACTTTTACGTAACGGGCAAAAGCCGGGATCTTACATAAAACAATATCAGTCCAGCAATCGTGAAGAGCGTTCTTGAAGGGAGCGACTGAAACGGTCTTACCCCTGCGGAAATGCTTCCCGTCACACGAGACGCTGAAAGTGACCTCGGACGGAAGCGCGACGCCGGAGAGCGAATATTGAAGATACTTCGCCACGACCGACTTCACGCGACGCACCTTCCCCAAGTCGAGCACCACGTACATCTTCCCATCCGGGAAAGTCTGCCAAGCAGGGTCCCCCACTCTCTCTTCACCGAACGCGCCGTCGCAGAGCTGCGAGTAAGCAGGATCTACGGCCTTCGCGGGTGCTGAGACCACGTCGGAGGCGAAGATATGTTCGAGCAGTTTCCACTTCGCATCGCCGGCCTTCCAGCCCATATACGACTCGTAGGCTTCTCCAGCGACCGCAGGCTGCCCGAGCGGGCGCGCGGAGCCGGGCTTATCGAAGATGCCGCAGACGGCGAAGCTGATAATGCGCTCCGCGCCGCCCGCAGACGCAGCCTGCATCTGTGCCAGGAACCTGCCGAAAGCCGCGGGGACAAGAGCCGACTGGCGACTGTTCGTGGCCGGCTTCTCCCAGGTGAAAGATTCCACGTTAACCCAAAAGGCTATGCCCGTACGGCTATGGATCTCCCCCAGTTTGCGCAGATGCTCCCTCAGGCGCGGAAGGGGCATAGGCTCCCTAACGCAGCCGACTTCGTCCTGATAGGCGATAATGTCCACGTCCAGCGCGGCTATTCTCTGCTCGAACAGAGGATTATCTATGTCCGCATAGCAGATGCCATACGGGGAGATCATCACCATCTTGTCCGGCGTGAGCGAACGCGCACGGGCGGTCAGCCTGTTCACGCCTTCGATGGCGTGTTCGGGCAGAACCGGCTCGAAGGCAGACTCAATCGGCAGATACCACCCGTAAAAGGCAGGTGAATCGGCATACAGCGCCACCAGTTCATCCATTATCGCACGCTGGCGCTCGATCACGAAGGGATCCCTAAGGTCGTCGTCCTGGTTGCGGGCCCAGCCGCAGCTCATAAAGACGTGCATCCCGAGCCTCTCCGCGGTCTTCATAACGGCATCCACCGGGCTCATACGCCCGTCGGGATAACCGTGCTCCATAATCGAGCTGGGATAAACCGCCTGTCCTTCATTGGCCACGGCCATAAACACAAGGTAGTCGACCCCCATCTCGTGGAGCTCCGCCGTCTTCGTCGCCCACAACTCCGGATCCGTATTGTCCGAAGACAGCGGATTCATATAGTTGTTACGCTCGTCCTGCCAGAAGAAGTTGACGAACGTCCCGGTTACCGGATTTACTTCAGCCAGAAGGGGCGCGCAGAAGAGCGCCAACGCGACAATGGTGAACAGACGCTTCATTAGTTCCTGTCGTTAATCGGAATACCGCTGACGGCTGTTTCGTCCACGGGAATCTGATACTGGATCCTGGGATCGGTGTGGGAGATGACCTCACACTTGGTTCGGCTCGGGAAGCGACGGTCGATGTCCTTTCCGTTGCGGACCAGGTCTACCACGCGGAAGCCCTCGAGGAAGAGTTCCATCTTGCGCTCGTCCAGAACGGCATCGACGGCGGTGGGATAACCGCGGCCGGCCATATTGGCGGTAGTCATAAGGGCTGTTCCGGAAAGGCCGGCGCGCTGACGGATGACGTTCACGTCTGCCAGAGCCTTGTCGTCGTTGCCGCCAAGGTGGGCATAGGCTTCCGCCCTGTTCAGCACCACCTCGCCGTAGCGAACCATAATGTACGAAGCGTTCAGATCATAGGCAGATCCTTCCCTATAGCTGAGCTTGTTGCAGAACCAGGTCGGGTAACCGCCGGGACGTACGCTTCCCATATTGATTTCCCAGATGACATTGCCCTCAGAGATGACAGGTGAAGGCATCTTGTTGCGGACATAGCATCTGGTGTGCGCTGCATCGTCGAGGATGTAGCCGGGGAATTCGTCGCTGATTTTGGTCGCCGTGTTGTCCGGGATGGCCTTCATCGCTTGTCCGTCGTAGGTGAAGGAATATGTGCCGTCGTTGTTGTCAGTGATGCTCGAAACGATGGTCTTGTTGTCAATGTCCGTGACTGTAGGATAGATGTTGACATTGGTCAGACATTCGTTGATGTCATCCTCGACTCCCCAGGTAATGAACAGGCCGTCCTGTGCGTTGTGCAGGCGGACAAGATCCGTGAAACGCTTGTCTCCGGGGAAGCGGGTCAGGAGGTCGAGCAGAGGGTCTGCTACATAGAGCTCACCCCAGCCCTTACCCTGAGTGCCGTCCGGAGAGTCGAACATACTCGCGACAAGGCCCTTGGTGGACCAGCCTGCGATGTCCGCGTCAGTCATATCCACGCACCAGAGGACTTCCTTGCTGGTGCTCGACTTGGCATACAGGTCTTTCACTTCGGTTTCGAGATGAGAAGCGGGATCGTCTCCGAGTATTTCGGAGCAGATATCCACACAATCCTGCCACTTGCCTTCATAGAGATAGACCCTGCCAAGGAGAGCCTGAGCGGCTTCTTTGCTCGCATAGCCATTGTCGCCCTTATACCTTCTGGTGGTAGGGTCCATAAGCTTGATGGCGGCCTTAAGATCCTCCTCTATTCCGGCATAAACCTCACCGACGGTGGCGCGCTTTGTCTCCGAATAGTCCGTGCCCCTGCGGATAACTATACCCGGGTTGTCAGGACCGGCGGCATAGGGCTTCGCGAAGAGGTTGCAGAGCATAAGATGGAAAAAAGCGCGGAGGAAGAGGTTCTCTCCCTTGAGCTGATTTTGCTCGCTGGGGGTCTCCGTCTCCACCAGACCGCTGATGTTGGCGTTGGTGGCAAAAATCATTTTGTAGCAGGCGACCCACATATAGGCGGCGTCCGCCGAGTTGGCATCGTCCATATACTGGGCGGAAGTCCAGAACGGGTCCGTACTGGTCCACGAGAAGCAGAAGTTGTCGGACTTCACTTCGTTCAGCACGAAATACTGACGGACGAAAGTGTTGTTCTGGCTGATGCCTCCGCGGAATTCCAGCATATCCTTCATCATCGAGTAGACACCGTCCGTCGTGTAGACGGCGGCTGCGGGGTTGCTCGCCAATGCGGAACTGGTCAACGAGTCCGAAGGCAAGATGTCGAGATTGACACAACCTGCAAGAAGCAGGGGAAAGAATATGATTGATAATAATGTCTTTTTCATTGCTTCATCGTTTTAGAATTTAAGATCAATTCCCAGGATGAATGCTCTCGGCACAGGGTAATTGTCCGCGAAGACGCCGGCAAGCGAAGAGCCGCTGCCTTCGAGCTGGACTTCAGGGTCTGCTCCGGAGAACTTGGTCAGAGTGAACACGTTGTCTGCCGTGAAGTAGATGCGTCCGCCCTGCACGAAGCCGTTGAAGAGAGGCTTGCTGATGTTGTAGGACAGGGTGACGTTCTTGAGGCGGAGGAAACTGCCGTCCTCGAGGTAACGTGAAGAGTAACTGTTGCTCTTCTTGTTACCGTTCAGCATCGGGCGGGGATGAGTGGCGATGGCGTGCGTGCTAGCGTCTTTCGGATCCCAGCGAACCCAGCCGAGGCCATTGTCGATACTCATCATATTGTAGTCGATGTATCCACCGTCGGCATCACAGGTAATACGCGAACGGTTGAAGACCTTGTTGCCGTAGACGAAATGGAAGTTGGTCCCGAGCGACCAGTTGCCCCACTTGACATCGCTGGTTATACCGCCCGTGAATTTCGGGGTGGCGGAACCGACCATACGGTAGTCGGCGTCGCTGTAGGAGTTCGTCTTCGACCTGTTGCCGGTGTAGACCGGATAAAGAGTCGATTCGGTACTGGTTGCGGTAGTCGGGTTGCCGTGGCTGTCCAGGACGTAGTAGAGGGGTTTTCCCGCATCGTCCGTGGCCTTTTCGTAGGTCCACCACAGAGGGTCTCCCGTATCGGGATCCACACCCGCCCATTCGGGCATATACCAGGTGTAGATATCATAGCCTTCGGCAACGATCTGCTCGACCTTCGGTGTGCCGTAGCCTCGTCTGAACGCTCCGTTCGGGAGGTAGACGACGGTGTTGCGGTTCAGGCCGAAGTTGAAGCCGAGGTTCCACTTCCAGTCGCCGGACTTGATAATGTCAGCATCCGCAGCGATCTCGATACCCTTGTTATTGATGGTACCGAAGTTCGCCATATACGATGTGAAACCGGAAGACGGCGCCTGGGGCACCTCGAGAAGCAGGTCCTTGTTGTCTGTGTTATAGAGGTCCAGCGACACGTTGATGCGGTCGTACATACGGGCCTCGATACCCACGCTGGCCATATAGGCGACCTCCCAACCAAGATTGTCGTTCGACATCCTTTCTGCAACAGCGACCACCTTGTTGTTGTAGTTCGTGTTAGTCGAGAAAGTATCCAGATAGAGGAAGGGAGAGATGTCGGAGTTTCCGGTTTTACCGTAACCCACGCGGAGCTTCAGGAGGTCGAACATAGCCAGGTCCTCCATAAACGGTTCCTTGTTGATGATCCAGGCCGCCGAGACACCGGGGAAGAAGCCGCCTCGCTTGGCGGGAGCGAACTTATAGGTCTTGTCGTAGCGGATGGAAGCGGTGGCGATGTACTTCTCTGCGTAGGAGTACTGCGCCTGTGCGAGGACCGCCCACGCCGCCGATGCGCTGTCGCTTCCGGACACGGACATTCCCTCGGAACCCACGCTGTTCAGGACCTCCATACCGGTGGGCATAAAGCCGCCGCCCGCACCGAGGTCGCTGTAGGATCCCCAGCCCACCTCATAGCCGACGATACCGTTGACAGAGTGCTCGTCGAAAGTCTTATGGGCCTTGAGGAGCTCGGTCAGGCTTACGCTCGATCCGATACCCGCACCCTGCCAGATGGAGCCGGAGCCCTTGGCGCTGGTGTTGGTACGGCTGTCGTAGTAGGACTTGTTCGTCCAGTTCGAAGAGTCGAAACGGCTTGTGCTGGTGAAAGTGAGCCAGTCCGTGATGTTCCAGATGAGCTGGAGGTCGGCCACTATATCCTCGCTGGTGCCGAAGCTCTTGTTATAGAGAAGGCTATGGAAGGGGTTGTACTGCTCCTTTCCGTACCATACGCCGCTGAAAGCGGATGTGCCGACCGCCTTGGGGTTGCCGTTCTCGTCGAACGGATCGTCCCACGGCAGACCCTGATAGGCCATAGAGGTGTCCAGCCAGCTGGTGGCGTAGTTGCTCTTTGCCCGGTTGTAGGCAAGGCGAAGGTTGAATGTCACCTTATCGCCGATGGGAGCGCTGAGGTTGACTCGGGCCGAGTTACGGTTGAAGGCGGTGCCGATCAGGGAGCCCTGCTCGTCGTAGTGGTCCACACTTGCGAAGTAGTTGACCCTGCCGCTGATGCCGGCTACAGAGATATAGTAGTCCTGAACGATAGCTTTCTTGAAGATATTGTTATACCAGTCGTAATCAGTGTCACGGATGCTCTTCGGTCGCATAGACGCGAACACGGTCGGCTGCATCATAGACTTCTGGATCTTGTAGAGCTCGTGGCTGTCCATATTGTGGTAGCGTCCGGAGAGGGCCTGCTTGATACCGCCGCTCGCCTTGAAGTTGACTTCAGTGCGGCTGCGATCCTTCGCGCTCTTGGTCGTGATGACTATGACGCCGCCTGCTGCGGAAGCACCATACAGTGCCGTCGCGGAAGCGTCCTTAAGGATGGTCACGCTCTCCACATCATTGGGATTGAAGCTGCCGCCGGCAATACCGTCCACGACATACAGCGGGTCAGCGCTTGCGGAGATGGAGCCCGTTCCGCGGATGCGGATCTGCGCAGCTTCGCCCGGCTGACCGCTGGCGTTCATAACGACCACGCCGGCCGCCTTGCCCTGGATCATATTGCCCAGATCGGATGTGGAGTTGTCCAGGAGTTCCTCGCTCTTCAGCGAGACTACGGAACTGGACAGTTCGTTCTTCTTCTGCGAAGTGTAGCCCAGAACCACAACTTCATCCAGAAGTTTGACGTCCTCTTTAAGGAATACGTTGATCGTGCTGCGGCCGTCCACCTTCTCCACGACCTCCGTGTAACCCAGAAGGTTGAAGGTAATGGTCACATCACGACCTACCGAGACGGAATAATTACCGTCCATATCAGTGATGGTGCCGCCACCCGTGGAGACAATGACTCCGACTCCCATCAGAGGTTCTCCAGTGGCCGCATCCTTCACCGTACCCTTCACGACGTTCTGCGCGGATGCCTGGAACGCCACTGCAAGGGTCAGCAGGAGGATTGACAATAGTTTTTTCATTATTGGTGTTATTGATTGTTAATAGTTTCCAATTCTGATACTCCCAGCGTATCTGCCGGGGCCGCGAGGGAGTCGACAGGCTCCGGAACCTCGGCGGGCGTGAAGCCGATCTGCTTCGCGTTTGTGTCGAACAGGTACTCCCCGTCGGGCTTGGTGGCGAGCAGGGCCTTCTTGTTCTTGGTCTCCGTAGACTCCACCATCTGCATAGAATCGTACTCGACGGCGAGCTTGAGCTTACCCCACTTCTGGAAGCCGAACTTGTCGTCGATACGGACTATCATACCCTGCGGATACCAGTCCACCGAATCGAAGATAAGGTCGGTGCGGGAGCCGTTCTTGTCGTAGACTATTGCGTACTTGCCGTCTTTTTCGATGAGGCACGGCCAGCGGCTCGTGTTGACCGAATCGAATTCGCAGGGCGCTATTTCAGCGATCGTGCCGTCCCACCTGATGCGCGCAAGACCGTAGAGGCCGTCTTCGTTCTGAACGTCGATCAGCGTGACGCCCTCATAGATGACATAGGTCCCGAGATGGGCATACTGGTAAGGGACCACGACCTCGCCCTTGTCGTTGATGAGGGCTTCCTTACCGTCGTGGTAGATCTTTATGCAGTTGCGGGCGAGGAAGGTGAAGCTGTCGGTGGGCTCGGTCATCACCGGCTCCATAGTCCTTTTGCCGCCCGTGTCGATCAAACGCCACAGGCCCCAGCCCTCGGAATCCTTGGTCTTTTCGTACAAGGCGACGGGCGCAGTCTCGGCACCGCCCCAGGCGAAACGCACGTCAAGATAATCGTACTTGGTCGTGAACTTCTTCGTGTCCAGGTTGAAGAGCGCATACTTGCCGTTCTTCTTGATTATGGCGTCGTGGGGGCTGAGCAGCCAGATGCGGTCGAACTTGCCTTCAAGAGTGTACTCAGAGTAGAAACCATACTCCTTCGGCCTCGTCTTCTTGATGTCCCACTGGCCGAGCTTGGGATACATATTCACATAGTAGTAGAAGTGCGACGAATCCATTACGGTGTTGAGGCCGATGTGGATGTCGTTAAGATCCTGGGCGTACGCGAAACCGGCCGTCAGCGCGAGCGCCATACAAAGGAGGAAGCGTTTCATTTCTTATTGAGGTGGTTATAGAGTTCTTCAGTGGCGAGAGCGACCTTCGTCACGGCGAAGTCCTCGCCGTAGGGGAAGCAGTAGAGCGTGTCCGTGAGGGTGTTCAGGTCCACACAGTCGCGATGCTCGCCTATGTAGTTGTATTCGATATGGACGGAATAGAGCGACTTCGCCGGGATCTCCAGACTCCAGTCCTTCCCTTCGTAGTTGCCGTTAAGGTGGAAGCCTGTCATATCGTGCACGAGATGCGCGTCGCCTATGCAGATGAAACCCTTGGAGTTCGGCAGCGAGTTGACTTTGCACTGCACGTCCATTTTGTAGGTTCCGTCCTCCACTTCCTTGCGTACGCAGGCGCGTTCCCATTCGTACCAGTCGGGGATGTGAGAATAATAGGTCTCTCCCTCCACGGCCATCAGCTCGCCGTACTCGCTCATCTCCCATTTGTGACCGCAGGCCTTGCATTCAAGGGTAGTGCCGTGCGAATCCATCCGGTATTCTTTGCCGCAGTGCGGACACTTATATAACACTTTATGTAACGCACGCGCGCGATCCTTCGCCTTCACCCGGACGTGGTTGTCTTTCTGCCACTTGAAATCGTCATAGACATACGCTTCATTGATTCTGGCGTTGATCTCATCCACGCTCAGCGTCTTCGCTTCCTCTGCGGTGATGATCTGTTTGAACTCGGCCTCGGTCTTGAGCATCTTGCTCTTCGGGTCGGAGCCCTGCCAGAACGGAGCGTCCACGTGATGCCCGCGCGTCATCAGCGTCACCACCGGCACTTTGAAGAGTTTGACCATCTTGCCGAGCGATTCGGGCAGCACGGCGTTCGTGCCGCAGAGCGAGTAGCGCGCTTCCGCGTAGATAACGGCTATCTTCCCACGGTCGAGGACCTTCTTCATATGCCGGATAATCGACAGGTCGTTGGTGAACTTGCGCTTGCCGATGCAGCCCACGCCCCTCATCAGCTTCTCGCGTCCTATGAAACCGTCCACAGCCACTATGTAATACGGCTGGTGCGGGAAGGTGGCGACCGTCGCGACCATAAAGTCATAGAAAGCGTTGTGGTTGCAGAGGAGGAGATACGGGGGCTTGACGCCCTTCATTCCAATGCGGTGGATCTTGCTGCGATGAAGCCAGAAAACGGGAAAACACAGAAGCCATACTATCGGCCTCAGGTACCATTTTACCGGGATAGGTTCTTTTTGCAGGTCGAAGCGTTCGACATCTTGCAGCGGAAAGAATTCGGACATATGGGTTAGGTTTGTTTCTCAAAGATAGAAAAAAAATAAAGGCCTTCCGACTAGGAAAGCCTTTATTTGTTCGAGTTGCGCTGAATTATTTTGCAGCAGCAACGCTCTTCTTACGATACTCCTTACCGAGTTTCTCGAGCTTAAGGGTGGCTTTGCGAACGCGAGCAGCAGCTGCTTTGTTGCCTTCCTTAACGATGTCAGCCTTGATTGCTTCAACCTCGGCGAGGATTTCTTTAACGAGTTTCTCCATAATAAAAATGATAATTTGGTTTTAGTTGAACATTAATGTCTAGTCAAATGTAGGTAAAAAAAACTAATTACGTACACTTTTCGTTAAAAAAAGTTAATTAGAGCGTGCTAAAAGGCATTTTTACCCCGATTTTTGGGGTATTTTACGAAAAAAGACGGCCTCTTTCGAAGTCGTCTTCGTGCGGTAGGTGAGAGTCGAACTCACACACCCCAACGGGCACTACCCCCTCAAAGTAGCGTGTCTACCATTTCACCACTACCGCGATTTGGGACTGCAAAAATAGTATGATTTCTTTAATTCGCAAAATTTTCGTCTGATATTTCGTATTTTTGCTGAGTATGGACCTGTGTGCGACACCTTTGGTTAAATTAGTCCCGCCGGCGGAAGGGCGTATCCTTCTGCACGCGTGTTGCGCGCCCTGCTCTTCCGCGATATTGGAATGCATAGTCCAGAACGGGCTGAAGCCGACAGTGTTCTTTTCGAATTCCAACATCACCCCTTTAGACGAATACGAACTGCGCAAGGCGGAGATTATCCGCTACTGCGGTTTGCTGGGCGTCGACTGGGTGGATGATGACTATGACCACGCCGACTGGCTTTCTTGCGTCGCCCGCGGCCGCGAGGAGGCTCCGGAAAGGGGTCCCCGTTGTCTCGAGTGCTTCCGTTACCGCCTCACACGAGCGGCCGCGTACGCCGCTGCAAACGGTTTCGCGGTGCTCGCCACCACCCTCGCATCGTCCCGCTGGAAAGACCTTGACCAGGTCAATGCCGCCGGCTTCGATGCCTGTGCGGCTGTCAGTGGTGTTACGTGGTGGGATATGAACTGGCGCAAGGGAGGCTTGCAGCCGCGCCGGGCCGAGCTGATCCGCGAGCTCGGTTTCTACAACCAGACCTTCTGCGGATGTGAATACTCAAAACCGAAGGAATGATTTGCTACCCCACACCGAAGATCAACATAGGCCTCAACGTCCTCCGCAAGAGGGCGGACGGTTATCACGACCTCGACACGCTCTTCTATCCGGTAGATGCCTTCCGCGACGAACTGGAAATAGTCAGGGCGGACGAGTTCTCAATCGAACTTGAAGGCGCGGACTGGGATCCGCAGTCGGACCTGACCACCAAGGCCTGGCGGCTGCTCGCGCAAGAGTGCGGAATCGGTCCGGTCAGCATCCGCGTCCGGAAAGGGATCCCGGTCGGGGCCGGCCTTGGCGGAGGCTCGTCCGACTGCGCTTTCGCATTACGAATGTTGAACGACCTGTTTGAGTTGGGGCTTTCCGTCGAGCGCCTGGAAGAACTCGCCGGCAGGCTCGGTGCAGACTGTGCATTCTTCATCAGGAATATCCCCCAATGGGGTTCAGGAAAAGGAGAGATACTCACGCCCGCGGATATCGACCTGTCGGAGTATGATATCAGGATCGCAATACCTAACGGCGTTCACGTCAGCACTGCGGAAGCCTATGGAGGAATCGTACCCCGCGATAAATGGACCGAAGAAAACCACCCGTCCATTTGTGAACCCGCCCTGGCTGACCTTCCTCTTCGCGAGGTCCTCGCACTACCCGTCAGCGAATGGCGCGGAAAGGTCGTAAACGATTTCGAAGCCAGCGTTTTCCCCAAACACCCCGAAATCGCCGCCCTGAAAGAACGTTTCTATGCCGACGGAGCAATCTACGCCTCAATGACCGGCAGCGGCGCCGCAGTATTTGGCATTAGCGTGAAATGTAAATGATTGACTATTAATGATTTAAGCAATGTACTACCACCTCGCAGAAGGGGTAGCCAATTAGTAAGTTAACTGATTATCAGCAGGTTACATTTCACGGCTTATTTTTATTTTTGCGATATGATTGGAATTCTACTAATGATAGTATATCTGGTCGGGCTGATTCCGGCGTTCATTTCGGCGCTTGACCTCTGGAGACAGCAAACACTCAAGTGGTACGGAAAAGTACCGCTCGGAATCCTTGTTCTGTTTTTCAGTTGGGTAGGCTATTTCGGCTACTGGTACGGAATGCGGCACTTTATCGTCAATAAAGGCCATCTGGAAGCTGGAGAATAAGCTTCTTTTCCTGAGAGTCAGCACTCAAAATAAAATCTTCGTGGAGGGGGATCATAACCTGTTCCCCTGACGGCCGCTTAACATACAGGCAGAAATTGCCCGGGATGGGCTCGTAGTCTTCCACGACGCCAAGTTCATAGTCGCGGTCGAACACCTTCCAGCCGACAAAATCTTCCGGAGAACCATCTTCCTCGAATTCCCCGTCGAACAGAATGTCGCGGCCGACCATTTCTTCTGCGTCCTTCAGGGAGCGCACGCCGGTCATATGGACTATATAGCGGGAAGTTCCGCGCGGGGTGCAGTCATCAAAAAAGAAAGGGGCCGGTAAACCGTCGAATTCGACGTATACCGGACCCTCGATTTGTTCAAGTTCCACTTCGGGAGCGCTCACGAGGAGACCTCCGTCAGTGCCATTGGACTTGATAATTTTGCCAATGCGAAGCATTAGGCCTCCTCTGCGGGTGCCTCAGCCTCAGCTGCGGGAGCCTCCTCCACGGGAGCCTCTTCAGCTGCAGGAGCTTCCTCGGCGACAGCCTCGGCCTCTGCCTTTGCTGCTGCCTCAGCGGCGGCGAGCTCGGCGGCCTTCTTGGCGATAGCCTCAGCCCTTGCTTCATTGACCTTTGCCTCTTCGGCCTTAGCGGCCTTGGCTGCTGCGATAGCCTCGTTCTTCAGACCATTGATCTTGGCCTCGATCTTGGCGTCGCGCTGAGCCTTCCAGTCGTTCCACTTCTTGTCAGCGGCCTCCGGAGTCAGAGCTCCCTTGGCGACACCGCCGTCGAGGTGGTTGCGAAGGAGGACACCCTCGTAAGAGAGGATCCTGCGGCAAACCAGAGTGGGCTCTGCACCGACCTTGAGCCAAGCGAGAGCACGCTCGAAATTAAGAGTAATCGTTGCAGGGTTAGTGTTAGGATTGTAAACACCGATCTGCTCGATGAAACGACCGTCACGCGGGGCGCGCGTGTCTGCCACAACAATGTGGAAGAATGCGAAATTCTTCTTTCCGTGGCGCTGTAAACGAATTTTAACAGCCATTGTGAATCTGTTTAATAGTTAATAATTGCATTGTGCTCTACCCGAGAGCGGACGCAAATATACGAAAAATAATTACCTTTGCAATCACTTAAATAAAAACCACTTAGAAATGAAGAAAATCATCGTTACCCTTATGCTGCTCCTCGCAGGAGCAATCGCATTCGCACAGAATGCAAGGAATGACAAGGCAGACGGAATCGTAGGTAAATACCTCATCGAGAAAGAGCAGAGCAAGGTCGAGTTCGTGAAGAACGCAGAAGGATCTTACGACGGCTATGTCTACTGGACCGCAGAAGACGGCTTCAAGCACATCGATCTCGTGAAGGGAATCAAATACAACGCAGAGAAAAAGCGCTGGGACGGCGCCAAGATCAGCGACCCCACCCGCGGAATCAAGGCAAACTGCACCATCCTCTTCACCAAGGACGGTATGCTTCAGGTTTCAGGAAAGGTGTTTGGTATCGGCGAGACTCATCTCTGGAAGCCGATAAGCGAGTAATATTCTTCCGGCAGCCTGGACAAAACAGGCGAAAGGAAAGACAGTATCTGCAGCCGGCGCGCCTCCTCCTCGGGAATACCCCTGGAACGCATATAGAACAGTTCGTCGGCGGACAGATATCCGATGGCAGCCCCGTGTGAGCAGACCACATCATCAGCGTAGATTTCAAGCTGAGGGTCGGTCTCCACACGGGCTCCCTCGTTTAAGAGCAGCGAGTTGCACGACTGATACGCTTCGGTCTTCTGCGCATCCTGCTGGACGTAGATCAGGCCGTAGAATTGAACGTGCGACTGTCCGTCCGCTACCCCGCGGAAGAGCTGATTCGAGCGGCATCCGCCCGCCAGATGGCGGACGTTCATCCGGATGGAGACGTGTTCGTCTGCGCGGCAGACGAAAAGGCCGGCGGCATCAAGCTCCGCGCCCTCTCCCGTCAGCTCGACCGTGAGCGAAAGGTCGGCATCCGCGCCCGGCAGGGCCACGAAGGTCACCTTGAGGCTTTCCCCTGCCCCAAGTACGATCTTCTGCGGGATTTCGTCCCTGCCTATTACGTAGATCCTATCCATCTATTCCTTCGAATCCTTCGGCTTCGATACGGTCGGCCAGTTCCTTGCCGCCCGTGCGAACGATGCGTCCGTCCTTCAGCACGTGCACCACGTCGGGAACTATATACTCCAATAATTTGTGGTAGTGAGTAATTATTATCGCAGATGTCTGAGGCGTCTTCAGCGAATTCACTCCTTCCGCCACTATCTTCAGCGCGTCCACATCAAGACCGCTGTCAGTCTCGTCAAGAATGGACAGCACAGGCTCCAGCATAGCCATCTGGAAGATTTCGCCGCGCTTTTTTTCTCCTCCGGAAAAGCCCACGTTCACCTCTCGTTTCGCGAACTCCGGTTTCATTTTCAGCAGGGCCATTTTCTGCTTCAGCAGTCCCAAAAACTCAGAAGCGCTGAGTTCCGGCAGGCCGGCGGCCTTTCGCCGTGCTTGCACGGCGGCCTTCAGGAAGTTGGTCATACTCACGCCCGGGATCTCGATCGGATACTGGAAACTCAGGAACAAGCCAGCCCACGAGCGTTCCTCCGGGGTCATCGTCAGCAGGTCGCGGCCCGCGAAGCTGACGCTGCCGGCGGTAACTTCGTAGCCCGGTCGACCCGTAAGAACAGCGCTGAGGGTGGATTTGCCCGCGCCGTTGGGGCCCATCACTGCGTGGACCTCGCCGCGGCGGATCTGCAAATCGACTCCGTGGAGTATTTCCTTGCCCTCGACACTGGCGTGAAGGCCGCGAATATCTAATAGTATTTCGTTCATAATCATCCGATTGATCCCTCGAGGGATACTGACAATAGTTTCTGGGCTTCGACCGCGAATTCCATCGGCAGGCGCTGGAGGACTTCCTTGGCGTAGCCGTTGACAATCAGGCCCACCGCTTCCTCGGGCGGCACTCCGCGCTGGTTGCAGTAGAAGAGCTGGTCTTCGCTGATTTTGGAGGTGGTGGCTTCGTGCTCTACGATAGCCTTGGGACAGGCGTTCTGGATTACCGGGAAGGTGTGCGCCCCGCAGAGCGAGCCGATGAGCAGTGAGTCGCACTGCGAATAGTTGCGAGCTCCGACGGCGCCGGGATTGATGCGCACCAGTCCGCGGTAGGAATTCTGGCTGTGGCCGGCGCTGATACCCTTGGAGATGATACGGCTCTTGGTGTTGCGGCCCAGGTGTATCATCTTGGTGCCGGTGTCGGCCTGCTGGTAGTTGTTTGTGAGGGCGACGGAATAGAACTCCGAGGAACTGTTGTCGCCTTTCAGGATCGTTGACGGGTATTTCCACGTAACGGCGGACCCCGTTTCCACCTGCGTCCAGCTGAGGTGTGCGCCTTCGCCCTTGCAGATGCCGCGCTTGGTGACGAGATTCAGGATGCCGCCGCGGCCCTGATCGTCGCCGGGATACCAGTTCTGGACGGTGCTGTAGCGCACGTCCGCCCCGGCCTCCACGACGATCTCCACCACCGCGGCGTGCAGCTGATGCTCGTCGCGCATCGGCGCGGTGCAGCCTTCCATATAGGAAACCTGCGAACCTTCGTCGGCCACGATGAGCGTGCGCTCAAACTGGCCCGTGCCGCTCGCGTTGATGCGGAAGTAGCTGGACAGGTCCATAGGGCATTTCACCCCCTTGGGGATATAGCAGAACGAACCGTCGGAGAAGACCGCGCTGTTAAGGGCGGCGTAGAAGTTGTCACCTGCCGGGACCACTGAGGCCAGGTACTTGCGTACGAGTTCCGGATGCTCGCGGACCGCTTCGGAGAAGGAGCAGAAAATGATGCCCTTCTCCGCGAGCACCTTGCGGAAGGTGGTGGTGACGCTGACGCTGTCGAAGACCGCGTCCACTGCCACCTTCGACCGCACGCCCGCGAGCACTTCCCTCTCGCTGATAGGGATGCCAAGCTTGTCGAAGGTCTCCTGCAGCTTCGGGTCTATCTCCTTAGGACGTTCGGCGTCCTTTTTCGGAGCGGCGTAGTAGATTATATTCTGGAAATCAATTTCCGGCAGCGTCAGATGTCCCCAGGTGGGAGGCGTCATTTTCTGCCATTTGCGGAACGCATCCAGACGGAACTCCAGCAGCCACTGGGGTTCCTGCTTGATAGCAGAAATCTGACGGATGATCTGCTCGGAGAGGCCTTTCGGCACATACTCCTGCTCGACATCCGTCACAAACCCCTCTTTGTATTGCTTGGAGGTAATATCTACTAACGTCTCGTCCATCTGGGCGCAAATATAACTCTATTCCGGGAACTGTTTTACTTTCAGCGGAGAGTTGACTCCCAATTCTTCCCAGGCGGCGTCCGCGCCTGCTTTGATCTTGGCCCAGCTGTTCCACCCGCCGATATGCACCAGATCGAAGACCATACATCCACTCGTCTGGGTAAGGCACAGCGTCACCGCAGTCTTCACATCAAACGAGTTGGAAGGAATCGAGAAGGTGGCCCAGAAGGGACAGTCCCCGCGAAGGATCTGACGACAATTGTTAATTGCGTACTCGATAGTGTCTGAAGAGCCGAAGCCGGTGACTTTACTGTAGTATGATCCGAGCTGGAAGTAATCCAGAAGATCGGCGTAACCCGTAGTATGATAGTTGGAGGTCGCCCACCAGTTTGAATCCACGGTCTTATATCGCGGACTTCCCCAGTTCTGGCCCGTGTGCGGCAGAGGATACCAGGATGCAGCCCAGACCGACAAGTCGGCGTCCGGACGCACAGCCTTCACCGCCGTGCGGCATTCCGCGACTATGTCGTGAATCACCTTGGAGCGCCACTCTATCCATTGATTGAAAAGAGGCCCTGGGGTGAAGTCGCCCTTCGCGGTCTCCGGAGTCTTATAGTAGTAGATATCCGTCGGCCAGTTCTCCACCGGTTTTCCAATGTACTCTTCGAAACAAGCCCGCGAGTAATCAGAGAAGTCGCTGTTATAGTCCATATAGCGGCAATAGTCCAGCACGAAGCCGTCCAACGCCGCATACTTCGGATTGGAGAATATCTCCGTCAGCATCCTGGTGACATATGCGGTTGTCTTAGGGTGCGCAGGGTTTATGGCGCCGAACTCTCCGGTTTCGCTGATTTTATGCAAACCGTCGGGGAGGTATTCGACGCACTCCAGTTCCTTGAAATAATCGTCGTCAAACAGGGCTCCGTAGCGGCGGGAGTTTTCGCCCATCACCATCACGGACGCAGATGCCTCCACCCTCATCCCAAGTTCCTTGCCGACTTTCAGAATATATTCCAGATAGTCGTAGTCCCTTTCCACGGTCTTTCCGCCGAGTTTCACACAGGGTTCAAGGAATTCACTCTCGTAAAGGGCGCGCCCGTTACCGGGTTTGACTCCGACGACCACTCCGTTGAAACCATAGCTTTTCGCTTTTTCCAGAACTGTCCGGATATCCTTCTTCTTGGCCAGTCCCTCGAAGTTCGCGGACGCATCGATCCACATCACAAGCGGCTTCTCCCTGACGGTGTCGCCGGGGGCGATGTAGTTGGGATCCACCGGATCGATGGCCGTCGTATCAGGAGGCACTAACGTGTCATTGTCACTCGGCTTCGGGTTCACTGGCGTCTCCACGCAACTGAGCGTCAGGGCGAGAGCGCACAAGGCTATAGCTATCTTATTTTGCATTCTTTCTCAGCACGTTTAATTCCCCTTTTCAGGGCGTCCCACGCCTCCGGCTTGCCGAAGGTATGGCACATATCGAAGGCCATCATACCATCCGACTGTGTAAGGCAGACGTATGCGGCGTCTTCGAGATCGATGGGGTTGCAGATCTGGAACGAACCCACCATCTTGCACACCCCTGCGACGTCGCGGTTCGAGCGCATCATCGCATATTCCATAGACTCGAGGTCATCCAGGCCCCATACCCTTTCGAGGTATGCGCCCGTCATAAACACGTCCAGTTCTTCCGCCATTCCGGTCTCGCCGTAATCGGGAGCGGCCCAGTCGTCCAGGTACTCCTCATAATAGCGGGCGGTCTTAGAAGCCCAGTTCTGACCGTTGCCATAGAGGGCGTGCAGCCAGCTTCCGGCCCAGTACTCCAGTTCCACGGACGGGTAGTTCTCGTCTTTCCAGGCCTTGACTTTCGCGACGAAGTCCGTGATTATCTGCGAGCGGAACTTCCACCACTGCTTGTAGAACTTTCCTGGCACGCGGCGACCTTCGGCGTCATAGCTGAAGACATCCTCCGGCCAGCGCTGAAGCTGTTCGCCGACGTATTTCTCGAAGGCCTTGCGCGTCTCCGGAGAGAAATCGGCCTGAGCGCCCGGGAAACGGCAGTAGTCCAGCGCGAATCCGTCCAGGTCGCAGCTCTCGAAGATGGTCTTGATGGTGTTCATCGCAATCTCCTGCGACTGCGGCAGAAGCGGGTTCATAAACGCAGCCACTTCGCGGGGCATATCCTCAATCTTCTTGAAGCCGTCCGGCGTGTACATCACGCAAGTCAGGCGGGCAATAGCGGGGTCGTCGTAGACAAGGCCCCTGTGCCAGTAAGGCGAACCGGCCGGGAAGATGGTTGCAGCTATCGAGACTTTCATACCGCGCTTGTGCGCCTCTTCCACGAACATCTGAACGTTGTCCAGATAGAGGATGCCGTCACAGCCGCGGACATCGAGCACGGCCCAGTTGAAACCGGTGTCCTTGCACTTATCCAGGTAATATTCTACGGAATCCCTGGTGGACAGCCTTTTATGATTGTCGATGGCCATCCACATATACTTGGGCTTCTCTGCGCAAGGAGCGCAGGAAGCCACAAGCAATATGGCGCAGGCCAGAGCCTGCAGGATTCTATTCATTCGCTAGAGGATAGTGGTTGTGATATCGTATGCCAACACCTTGTAATTCTGGCTGGCCATAACGATATGGCCGGTGCGGGTTGCCGGATCGAAGACATAGGCGCTGCAAGGGTATGTCGCCACTGCGCCGGAAGCCACATCGTCGATACGGTCCGTGGGAAGAAGATAATTGACTGTCGACTCGTCCACCTCGTCGGTCTCCGGATCGTCTTCCACGATGTTGTCCGCCCTCTGAACGGTAATCCAGTTGCAAGGCCAGGAGCAAGTGCTCGCAATTATGTACTTCTGTCCGTTGTACTTGAAAGCGCGGACGTGACCGGTTGAGTGGTTTCCGTATCTGAAGTGCTGTCCCACAGCCTGGAAGACAGACCAGATAACGCCGCCGTAGAGCGGCAGCTCGGTCGCCTCTCCGTTCACGAAGGCGGTCAATCCTTCGTTATAGACATAGAATGCCGAAGATGCATTTCCTTCCTCCCCATACTCTGATGCATTGAATGAATCCCAGCACACGAAGCCTTCCTCAGGATCCGCAGAGAAGAACGAAAGCTGCTGGCCCCAGCAGCCGTCCTGTCCGGTGTGGGGAATCATAGGGCCGACCCAAGTGCAGTTTGCACCACCATTGTCCTTGAAATACTTGCCGTTCGCTCCGGTGTAAATCAGAACGTGATGCATCTGAGGATTGCCGTGTCCCGTGCGGAAATTCAGGATGAAATCACCCTTCACATCACCAGACACGGACATATACATACACTGGTAGTCCACCGGGCCGTAGACCTTGGTCGGAGCCTTGTCCCATCCGTCGATCCAAGCGTACACGGAGGATCTGCATCCGGTGGAGCCGTCGTCACGGACACCCTCGGTGCTTGTGATAGCGACAAGAACGCCGTTGTCGTCATTACTCATAGCGGCGAGCTGGCCGGTAGCGGCTATCGCACCGTCGGCATAAACGCCCAGGCTCGGAATGCCTTCTATGTTGAGATTGCCGAGATAGGCGCCGGTCAAATCGAAGACCCTGCAGTCTGCGTAAGCGAACTTGTCGATTGCGCAGAATGCGATACCGCAGTCATAATTCGGCTTGGCGGTCAGACCGAGCTGGCCATAAGTCTTTTCCCAGACCTTTGCGACTTTCTCCGAGACTTCTGCAAGGGCAAGGAAAGCTGTATACTTGGTTTTGGTGGTTCCGTCTTCAGCCGTGACGGTAAATTCCACGCCGCCTTCGACGGTGTAATCAATCGCTGT
The DNA here is from genome assembly GCA_017615435.1 of Bacteroidales bacterium. Next base: position 14,630 of record JAGAAF010000020.1, on the reverse strand, counting down.
CGTCGGATCAGGGCTGATGGTCGCTTTCTCAGAGATAGTAGCAACCGCAGTCGCTGATTTCAGTGCATCGAACTGATACTTGAAGTAGGTCACCTCGATGGTCTTGTCGGACTGATCGACAAAAGCATCGATAGTCTCTCCGTCCACCGTAACCACGAAAGAGGTGAGTTTACACTCGGAGCTCTTGGTCTCTGCGGGGTCGTCGCCCGGCTTGTCTTCGGGATTACAGCTTGCAAACGCGCCGATGAGGGCGAGCGCCGCAAAAAAGAATTTTGTTACTTTCATTGTGATTTGTTTTTGGTCGTTATTTCTCGTATTTCGCAGTGAGGTGATAGTCTTTTGTCGTTCCCGTCATTTTTGCGGTCACTGTCAGCTCTATTCCCTCGGTGATATCGTGAATTCCATACAGGGTCCTGTCCACGTCTTTTCCGCCTTCTTTAGTGACTTTCACATAGGCGTCGAAGCCGACATTGGCCCTGAATTTGACTGCATCAAGATCGATGTCCTTACGTTTGTCCTTTGGGATGGTGAAGGCTATCGTTCCATCCTCCTGATTGATGAGGCCGGGGAAAGAAATCGTTTTTTCCTTGCCGGTAGCATCTTTCTGGGTGGAGCAGATGTAGATGGCGCTGATTGTGGCGTCGTCGTGGATGAAGTCGGCGTCCGGCTTGGCGCAGGAGTTTGCTCCAAGTACCAGGACCGCAACGGCAATTATGCAGAATATCCTTTTCATACTTCTTCCTTTTTACCATCCCGGATTCTGGTCCGTCTGGCTGATTGAATTGTTGTTGTTGATTTCCGTCAGAGGCAGGGCGAATGCATAGTAACTCTCAAGGAAAGTGTGGATCTTTCCGGTGCCGTCGCAACTCACTTTCTTGTACTCGAGAGTGCCGTCAGTCTTCTTGGTGATCCAGCAGCCGTGGAAATTCTTTTCGTTGATCACGTCCACTGCATCCTTCCAGCGGCGGAGGTCCCAGAAACGCTGGCCCTCGCCCGCAAGTTCGACCATACGCTCGTGCTTGATGTCCTTCATCGCCGTATCCAGGTCGGCACCGCTCTTGTCGGGCATATTCACCCTTCCGCGTATGCGGTTGAGCTGCAGATAGGCGTTCACGAAGTCGCCCTTCTGCGCGTAGGCCTCGGCTTTATTGAGCACCACCTCGCCGAAACGCATCACGATCGCGAAGTGGTCGCTGCCGTACTTCTCCCAGCCGGTCTGGTTCTCGGTAATAAACTTCTTCAGGTAGTAACCGGTAACGGTCGAGCCGGCGGCGCCGGAGATGTTGAACTCCACGATCTTGTCCAGGCCATCTTTGAACACGCTGGTGTCCGCACTCACGAAAGTCTCGATCTTGCGGCCTTCCCAGTCGGCTCCGTTGTAGAGGATGCTGGAGTAGAAGCGAGGATCGCGATTGGCGTAGGGATCCACTCCCGTGTTGAAGCTAAGCGTGTCGAAAGGCGTTCCGTCAGCCATTTCATAACTGTCCACTAGTTCGGATGTGGGCCCGAAGACGGCATAGATGTTGGCTCCGGGATGCTTGCCTCCTTTGGATCCGTCGCCCAGGGGACGGAAGAACACGTCTGCCCTGTGAGTGAGTTTGTTCTGCACGAACTCGAAGGTAAGCAGGTGCTCAGGGCTGTCGATGTCCGCGAAGATATTGTCGTAGCTGGGATCGAGCGTGCCGCCATAGGCTTCGCAGGAGTCCGCCGCCTCGATGGCGACATCCCAACGCTGCGCATAGAGAGCCGCGGACGACAGGAGGCCCCAGGCGAAGGCGCGCGTGATGCGGCCGCGAGGCACCGCTTCCCCGTTGCTTTGCCTAACCCTTATGTTGCTTCCTGCATAGCGAAGGTCTTCCTCAATGAAATCCCACACCTGGTCAGGAGTCGCCAGGGCTTTATCGTTCTGCTCGGGGCCGTCCACCGCATCGCGGATGACGCACTTGCCGTAGATTTTCATCAGGCGGAAGTAGATGAAGGCGCGGATGCAGCGCATCTCGGCCGAGCGGGTTGTCGCATAATCATCGCTGATTTTCGGGCCGTAGACGGGAGCGTCGCGGAGGAACTCGTTGCACCTGCGGATACGGGTGTAGGAATCGCTCCAGCATTCGAACACTCCGGCATAGGTGTTGGGGAAGGTCCCCTGAAGGAATGCCGTGTTGTAGGGGTGATTGTACTGGTTCCAGGAGTTGGATTTGATTATATCCGAATAGGCATCCCAGAAAGTAGCCTGGTTGCTGTCGCCGCCCACGGTGCCGTTGTTCTCCTTGATGATGCTGTAAAGGCCCATCAGGTATTGGTCGGCGCTGTACTCGCTGGACCACACGGTCGCAACCGAGTAGCGGTCGGAAGGATCGATTTCGAGGGCTTCGTTAATCCAGTCCGTGCAGGCGGTCATAGCAAGGGCCGCTGCGATAACGAGGATTGTTCTTAAATTTTTCATTGTCGTTCCTCCCGTTTTAGAATGTTACTTTTGCTCCGAGGCTGACCGTCCTCTGCTGAGGATAGTAGCCGTTGTTGATACCAGGGTTCTCGGGGTCGATGTACTTGAACGACGAGATGGTCAGAAGGTTCGTTCCCGCAAGGAACACGCGGCAGGCCGTGACGGGGGTCTTGGCGAACCACTTCGACGGGAAGTCATATGCGAGCTGCGCGTTCTTCACGCGGAGATAACTTCCGTCGCGCACCCACCAGTCGGAGAGCCAGGCATTGTTGGCATTCGTGCTCGACGAAAGCCTGGGATAATGGGCGTCCGTATGCTCCGGTGTCCACGCATCCTCCACCAGGTAACGCAGCGTGTTGCCGCCGCCGTAGAAGGCGCGGGTGTACATCGTGTTGTCCATATTATCGTTGGACCAGGTTCCGCAGAGGACGTAATTGCAAAGGGTAGCGCCCTGCATAAGCACGCTGAGCGAGAGGTTTTTGTACGCCACGTCGAAGTTCATCGAGAAGGTCATTTCCGGAGTGCTCGAGCGGCCTATCTTCACAAAGTCTTCCGAGCTGCTGATCTTTCCGTCGCCGTTGATATCCTGGTACTTGATTGCTCCAAGTTCATTCCAGCCTGTCGGGGCTGTCGGAGCCTGATCGACCTCCTCCTGGGTCTGGTAAAAACCGAGGGCGTGGAAGCCGTAGTAGGAGCCCATAGGCTGGCCGAGCTGAGCGCGATAGGACGGGTAGGAATCCGACAGACGTCTGGAGATAAGCCTGTTGCGCGACCAGCCGATGATGCCGGTCACCGTGTAGCTCCAACCGTTGGCGAAAGCATCGCCCCAGCTGACGGTCATATCGAAGCCGCGGTTGTCCACGGCGCCGGTGTTCATCCACACGGGGTTGTTGCCTCCGAGCGAAGGAGCGTAGAAGCCGGTGTCGTCGTACTCGAGAATGCGGGAAGTGTATTTGTAGAACACGTCCAGTTCCATCGAGAGGCGGTTGCCGAAGAGCCTGGCTTCGTAACCCACGTTGTAGGTGTTCGTGCGCGACCAGGTCAGATTGTCATACACATAGTTGGAGGTGTAGTAAATCGAATACGGCGTTCCGCCTATGTAAAGGGTGGTGTTCGGCGAAGTCGAGCGATAGGTCTGCATATACAGATAAGCCTCGGTGTCGTCGCGGCCGAGAATACCGGCCGAAGCGCGGAGTTTCAGGAAATTCAGCCAGGAAGCGTCGTCCATAAAGTCCTCTTCCGACATCACCCAGCCGAGTGCCAGCGAAGGGAAATAGCCCCAGCGGTGCTCAGGGTCGAATTTGTAGGACGCGTCGGCGCGAAGGGTCGCCTCGGCAAGATACTTCTTGTCGTAGGCGTAACTGATGCGCCCGGCCGCGCCGAAACGGCCCGAATCGCTGTAGCCTCCGGATGCCGCGGTCGAAGGGAACTTCTGGCCGTGGTTAAGGTCTATCGGGGAACCCTCGGCAAAGCCGGTCTTGTAACCGGTGATGGTGTCTCCGTGGTAGGTGTACCTCTCCATAAAGAAGAGGGCGGAGATGTGGTTCTTGCCGAAGTCGTGGTCGTAGGAGAGCTGGGGACGGACGGTGAGGTTGTAACCTATCGAGTGCGATTTGTTGAAGTTGCTCTCGCCGATTCCGAGGGAGACTTTCTTGTCCACCTGGTCCGTTCCGGGGTTGTAGGAATAGAGTTCGAAACTCTCCAGATAATTACGGTTGAGGGTGTAATCGAAGTTGTAAGCGAGGTTCACTCCGGCTTTCAATCCCTTGAGTATTTCGAATCCCAGTGCGCCGAAATCATACTCGAGGTTCGAGCGAACCTCCGCCATCCACCTCTGCTCACTCTGGAAGCCCGTGTTAAGTGCGGCCAGGGGGGTATAGGTGTACGTGCCGTTGGAGAAACCCAGAGGGAGACCGTTATATTCCGACGCTATGATAGGCGCCGCGTAGCAGGCCTGGCGCAGAGGGGAGAACTCACCCTGCCAGGTTCCCTTTCCTTTGTTGTCGCGCATGCTGAGGCCCGGCCACAGCCTGTCCGTGTTCGCCGCGGAAACGTTGATATTGTAACGCAGGCCCTTGGAGAGTTGCGCGTCGATGTTCGCGCGGATGTTGTAGCGCTCCATCGAGGTGTTCTTCAGGATACCCTGCTGGTTCATATAACCCACCGAAGTGAAGTAGCGGAACTTGTCAGTGCCACCGCTCGCGGAGAGGTTATGCTGACGCGTGAGACCGTAATCGTTGTAGATCAACGCCCAGTTGTCCACCTCGCCGTAAATGCCGCGATCCTTAAGACTCTGGATGCGTTCGGGTGTCCAGTAAGGGGCCTGGTTATCCATTTCGCGGGCTTTGTTGTGCCAGTAGATGTATTCCTCGGCGTTCAGCAGATCCGGAATGACGGTGTTGGTGTCGAACGAGGCCGAGCCGTCGTAGACTATCTGCGCCTTGCCGCGGGTGCCGCTTTTGGTGGTGACGAGGATAACGCCGTTTGCGCCTCGCACACCATAAATAGCGGCTGTGGCGGCATCCTTGAGGATGGACACAGTCTCGATGTCGTTAGGGTTTAGATAGGTCATCGACCGCTCCACGCCATCCACGAGAATCAGAGGAGAAGAGTCGTTGAATGTGCTGGTTCCGCGGACGAGCAGGCTCGCAGCGTCTCCGCCGGGGATACCGGTGGTCTGCACGGCGGTGACACCCGCCAGGCGGCCCGTAAGCATCGTGCTGACGTTGGTGTTCGGGGCCTTCAGGAGGTCTTTGCTTCCGACCTGCGAGACGGATCCGACAACGAATTCCTTTTTCTGGGTTCCGTAGCCCACCACGAGAACTTCTTCAAGAAGATTGGCGTCTTCCTCAAGAACGACGTCGATTTTCGTGCGGTTACCCACCTTGATTTCCTGCTCTTTGTAGCCCATAAGGCTGAAGACAAGGATTTCATTCGGGCCGGCGACGGTGATGAAATAGCTTCCGTCGGCATCGGTCATAGTGCCGCTTCCGGCGTTTCCTTTCACGAAGACTATCGCCCCCGGTTCAGGCCCGGCGGAGCTCGTCACTTTTCCCGTCACCTGCACTTGCGCGAAGGCTTGGAAAGCGAACAGCGACAGCGCCAGCACCAGAGCCGGAATCTTTAATCCGTGACTTTCGGTATTGATCATTGGTTTTCAGGTTAGTTTTGTGACGTAAAATTAACAATTTTACGCGGTATTGCTATCTTTGCATAAGCGGATTTCGCCACATAGTATGAAAATGAGCCACAAATTACTCCCGTTTTTGCTTGTCGCCGCCCTTTGCGCCGCGCTGCATTGCACCCCTGATACGAAGAACCCATCCGGCTCCGACCTTGCCGGACAGGTGGACACCACCCAGCATAATCCTCAGGTGGACACGACTCAGCAGAATCCACCGGAGCCTTCACACGATTGGGATTGGGTTGACGGATATCCCGTCGGAGTGAGCGTGAAAGCATTCACGGACAACTTCACGGACGGCAATGTGTGCAAAGGTTTCATCGCCACCCTCGATTTCGCCGCAAATCCCAACCTTCAGTTCAACTGCCGCAAGTCGAGCAAAAAGAAAGGGCCCTCAGCATTCTTTGCACAGACTGAAGAGGCCGACGGTGTCCCCTGCCTCGCCACCAACGGCGGGTATTTCGCAGGAGCCACTTCGGTCAGCCTGGTCGCGCACAACGGAGAATTCACCGTGTCGGCTTATCGCGCCTTCAACTGGCCCAACGACGAAAACGCGCAGCTGACTATGTACCCGGTCCGTTCGGCCCTCGGTCAGATGAAGGACGGTTCGTTCGAGATTCAATGGACCTACTGCACCTCCCCCGGCGCAAAGACGCACACCGTCTTCCCTTCCTGGCTGGACAACAACGAAAAAACCCAGACCTTTATGCCTGAGCCGCCGGGAGCCGACTACTGCGAGGGCACCCGGACCTGGGAGCCCTGGGAGGCTATAGGCGGCGGTCCGCGACTCGTGAAGGACGGAGTTGATATTTCCACCGACGCGTATTGGGGCGAATGCCTCGATTCCGGAGGCACGGCCGCGTTCGGACGGCATCCCCGCACGGGCGCCGGCATCACTGAGGACGGCAAGCTGATCCTGATCGTGTGCGACGGGCGCGGTATGGACGGAAGCAAAGGCTATACCCTCGCCGAATTCGCGGCCAAGTTCATCTCTCTCGGCTGCACGGACGCGATGAACTTCGACGGCGGCGGCTCATCCTGCATAGTGGGTGCCGGCGGCGCCATCCTCAACCATCCCAGCGACGGAAACGAGCGCATCGTCTCCTCCGCGATAGTAATTTCAGAACTCCCGCATAAATGAAGCGTTTGATCATCCTTTTTTCCGCCGCGGCGTTGCTTTTGGCCTGCGGACCGGAAAACAACAACTCGGAAAACACAAAGGAGGCGGAAGACGGTCAGCAGGATATCACCGCGACCGTCAGAGTCCCCGAAGAGTATGGCGACTACACCCGCATCGCCCTGCAGAGCAGCGTGACCAAGGTGCAGCCGATGACGGGAATCGTGATGTGGGCGCCGCACAAGTCTGCAGATATCTCGATGGAGTACTCCTATATGAAGTACAACGACATCTGCAAGGGGAAAGACGTCTACGACTGGACCAAACTGGACAATCTGCTTGAGGCAATAGCCTCGCGCGGGCATCAGGCGGTCATACGTTTTCACTACACCTATGTCGGGCAGCAGTGCACAGTGCCGGACTACATCAAGGCCCTGCCGGGCTACGAAGACAAAAAGGGATATAGCGAGGGCCGCGTCACCTACTTCCCCGACTGGCGCTGCGACGAGCTGAAGCGTTTCCATCTGGAGTTCTACCGCCTCCTGGCCGAGCGCTACGACACCGACCCGCGCCTGGCCTTCCTTGAGACCGGTTTCGGCCTTTGGGCTGAATACCATATCTATGACGGGCCCTTCAAAATGGGCCAGACCTTCCCCGATAAGGATTTCCAGGCCGAGTATATGCGCAAGATGGCGGAGTGGTTCAAGCATACTACCTGGAGCATCTCCATCGATGCGGCTGACAACACCTACGGCCCCTTCCAGAAAGAACCGGACCTGCTGAAACTCCGCTTCGGCAATTTCGACGACTCGTTTATGTGCGAGGACCACGACGGCTACAATTACCGCAGCTGGCTGTTCTTCGGCGAAGAACGTTACAAAACGGCACCTCTCGGCGGCGAATTCAGCTATTACACGGACTATGATCAAGAGCACTGCCTCGATAAGGAGGGTATGCACGGACGCAAGTTCGAAGACGAAGTTGCGAAATTCCATATGACCTTCATAATCGGCGCCGACCAGCCTTCGTACCAGAGTTGGAGCCGCATACGCGAGGCCTCTCTCTCGATGGGCTACAAGTTCAGCATCAGGGACTTCCGCATCAATGGGAACAAAGTGGCCATTCTGGTGGCGAATATTGGAGTCGCGCCCATCTACCGCGATGCTTGGCTTGCCGTGAACGGCGTGCGTTCAAGCTTCAACCTGTCCGCGCTAATGCCCGGTAAGCAGATATGGGTGGAATGGGAAGTTTCGGGACTGACTTCCAGCAGCGTCCCCACCATCGAATGCGATCATTTGGTCACAGGCCAGAAGATCTGCTTCGAAGCGGACGTCAAATCAGAATAAGCGCTCCACAATATTCTGAAGCACATCAGGCTTGTTGGTGGTGATGTAATCGGCGCCAAGGCCTATTGCGCGCATCATTTCCGAGGGTGCGTCGATGGTCCAGATGTCGATCTTCATCCCAAGCGAGTGCGCCTTGTCGAAAAGATCCGGATTCAAGAACAGATAGGTGTAAGCGAAATCGGCGCAGTTGATGCCGTGGGATGCAAGATTCTCAAGGTCTTTGGTGGAGGTCAGGTAGCCCACCGTGGCGCCCGGTTTACGCGCAGCGATGGCCGTGCAGATACCCCAGTCAAAACTGATGTAGTCCACGCTGTCGCCAATTCCGTATTCGTCCACCTCGTTGAGCATCTCCTGTGTGCAGTCCAGGTTTCTCTGTTCTGTCGAGTGCTGCTTTACTTCTATCACCAGGCGAGTCGATAAATTCTTTACAGCCTGATCCAGATACTGCCTGAAAGTGGGCAAAGATTCGCCGTTGGAGAGGGTTATGCCTTCAAGCTCGGCGGAAGTGCAATCCTGGATGCGTTTTCCACTTATCACACCGTCGTGGTTGACGAAAAGTTTGCCGTCTGTGGTCATCCAGACGTCCAACTCAGAGCCATAGAAACCTCCATCCTGAGCAGCCTTGAGGGCGGCAATGGAGTTTTCGGGGCGGTTCGCGCCGTGGAATCCGCGGTGCGCGACCACCTTCGGGGCGAAGAGCTCGCGCGGGGAGTCGGTGACGGTCAGCCGGGCTGAGCCGATGGGAGCGGATTCCGCCCCGCGAACCAGAAAGATCTTGTACGTGCCGCTCTTGAAGCCCACGGGGATGGTTATAACAACACGGTCGATCTTCACCTCGGTCGTGCATTCAAATAATTCGTCACCTTCGAGCAGAATCATATCACCTGTGACGAATCCGTCTCCCGATATGGTATAATATCCTCCACGCTTCACCTCGCACTCGGGGAAGAAGAGGACGTTGGAGAGTTGAATCGAAGAGGCCTTGAAAATCTTCGGCGCCAACTCCCAGAGTTTGGCTGCCTGAGCATCGTCGAGCGCGGCATCATAGACGCGTGCTATCACCACATCACCGTTCCAGGCCGACTGGCACGACGAACCGGACGGGTCGCCGCCTACGCAAATCCAGTTCGATGCCGCCCCGTTGGGGAAATTGAATGTGCCGGGCGCGTCGACGGTCTTTTTAAGCACACCATCCACATAGATCCTCGCCTTGCCCGCTTCTTTGTCCCAGACGCCGACTACGTGGTAGTACTTCCCCACTTCAGGCACCACTCCGCTGCGGCACCAGCGCCAGTTCTTTTCATTCTGGAAAGTCGTGTTGGGCAGGAAGGTGATTTCGCGTCCGCGGGACTTGTCTGTGACCAAAAATCCCGTCCCGCCAGCCTCCATCGAGGAGAACATTTTAATTTCACCCACATCGCCGGGGTCATCTCCCATCATAAACAGGACCTCCAACGAATGTCCGTCGGCAAGACGGTCCTTGAACCAGGTGTTGCTGCTGTAGGCAAACTTGTAGAAGCCTTCGTCCACGAGGCCTCCCAAGCTGTTGAAAAAACGCGCCACATTGCGCTCTGCAGAGGCATTGTAGTACGTCATCATATTGACGCCAAGTTTCGAGTCTATCCAGCACTTGTTCTTCGAGGCATCGTGCGCCGTGCCGTCATCGTCGAACACGAAATCCAGCAAGAGAGCATCCTCAAGCGACAGGGCAACCGAGTCAATCACCGGTGTGGGATCGACTGTGGACGTGTCCACCTGAACAGGTTTATCGTCATTCGGCTTCTCCGGCCCGGCCGGTTCCGGCGAGCAAGTGACGAAAAGCGCGAGCGCGAGTGCCCAAATCGGGAGGAGATGTTTCATTTCCTATGAGAACTGTTCGAAGAATTCCGGGAAAGATTTCTTGACGCAATCGGCGTCGTCGATCACTATAGGCTCGCTGGCTGCGATGCTTGCGATACGGAGGACCATAGCCATACGGTGGTCGCTATGAGCTGAGTATTGCCCGCCCTTGAGCAGACGCCCGTTCAGGATGCGCGACGCCAGGGTCTCGCCAACTACCGAGAGGATATCGCCTTCTATCCAGGCTTTGACGCCCATTTTCGTCAGCATTTCAACTATCGCGGAGGCCCTGTCTGTTTCTTTATTGCGTAATCTCGTCACACCTGCGATGGTGCTTGTCCCGGCGCAGAATGCAGCGAGCAGACTTACTATCGGGAAGATGTCCGGCGCCTGGCTGAGGTCGAAATCGAATGCCTCGAGCGGGCCTTTTTTGACACAGACTTCCTCTTCGTCGTAGGCCACCGCGGCGCCCGCCTCAACCAGCACGTCGAGTATGGAAATATCCGCCTGCAGTGACGAAGTATCGAGCCCGCTTATCTGGACGCTACCGAAAAGCGCTCCTCCCACGAGGAAATTCGCCGCCGCGCTCCAGTCGCCTTCGAGCGTAATGTCAGCGGCTTTGTAACTCTGGCCGCCGTCGATGGTGAAATTTATCCCTGTGCAGTAGCTCCAATCCTGCTGTTCAAGCATCTCGGCATTGCCCTCGAGCTGCGCGCCGGCCTTGATGCCGAAACGGCGCAGGACATCGAGAGTGATGAACATATATGGGATGGATTTCGGCTCGCCGACATAGACTTTCGAGTCCTTCGAGTTCAGCGGAAGCGCCATCAGCACCCCGGATACCAGTTGTGAACCGGGCTTGCCCGGAAGGTCCGCCGTACCCGCTATCAGCTCGCCCTTAACTGCCAGAGGGACGAAAATTTCCTTGCTCTCGCGGGGCTGCTCATTGCGCAGGATCACGCCGAAGGCCGCCATAATGTCGGAGGCCGAGGCGAGCGGGCGCTTCAGCAGGGTGCCGCGTCCTTCGATGATTGCCGGGCAACCGTTGATCTGAGCGAGGATGGGTATCATCAGGCGGGCGAGGATGCCGGATTCGCCGGCGCAGATCTTCTCTACCGCTAGTTTGTCTTTAATCGGGCCAAGGCCCTCAATGGTCAGCGTGCTGCCTTTGCGAGTGACTTTCGCGCCGAGGGACCGCGCTACCTTCACGGCCGATTCAGAGTCGTCGCAGGGAGTATAATTGTTCAGATGCGAGGTGCCCTCGGCCAGAGCGGCGGCGATTATCGCCCGCTGCGCGAAGCTCTTCGAGCTCGGCACGGCGAAATCGCTGCGGTACAGGCCCAGGAAATCGCCGTAGACTTTCTCGTGCATTTCCACCAGGGGAATCTGCCCGTCGGCCGCGGGTTCGTCGAGTGCGCCGTAGGAAAACGGCGCGCCTCGTTTCAGGCACTCGATTCTGGTATTTTGGCCCCGGGATCCCATCGCGAAGGCTATCAGCCTTGTGCGCGGGTAGTCTTGTCCCTCGGGGGCCGCAGCCGTGTAGAGCGCCTCGATTTCGTCACAGTCTTTTTCTTTCACCGCTGTTGTGACGATTTTCGCCACATCGGCGCCGTAACGGAAACAACGCGCAGCCACCTGTTGGAGGTATTCAAGATCTGGAGTCTTCTCGAAGTCGTGGTAAGAACGGATCAGTTCCGTGCCTGTCTTGCGGCAAAGCTTCTGGAAGTATTTGCTGATGTTCACTGGAGCTGCGAGGTCCACGTCCACATAGCGTGCACCCGCCTCAACAGCCTGAGACATTTTCCTCAGCGCCTTCTCCCACGCGATATTGAACTCCTTGAGGCCGGGCTCGCGTCCCACCCTGTACGTTGCAACCAGCGGTTTCTCGCTGCCGCCGAAAAGGTCTTTGATTTCGTCTTCGTTTAGTTCGCAAAGATCCAGGCGGATTTCCGCCATCTCCACGAACGGGTCGTCCAATATGGAGAGTATCTCCTGATATGTCTTATGCTGAAGTGTTGTGCAGATCATCTTTGTAGGATAAGGTCTTTGATGCGACGCTTCTTAAGGACGGGTTTGCCGATATCCTTCAGGAACACGAAGTCAAGCTTGTCGCCTTCGATCTTTTTGTCGTTGTTGATTGCCGGGAACAGTTCCTCGGCGCTCGCCGGAAGTTGAGTCGGCAGACCGCACGACTCCAGGTCCTTCGCCAGCCTCGTCGCCAGGCCCGGCTCGGCTATATCCTCTATCTCCGACAGCCTCGCCGCCGCCACCATCCCGATTGCAACAGCTTCGCCGTGGCTGAAGTTCGCGATTGTGATTTCGTTGCCTTTGGTTATCGAGACTCCGGCGCTCTGCCACCACTCTATCGCGTGACCATAGGTATGACCCAGATTCAGGAGATGGCGCTTATCCCTGTCGAAGAGGTCCTTCTTGACGGCCTTCTCCTTCAGTCTCGCCGCAGCTTTTGCGAGTTCTATTATCTCCGGAATCGCGGCATCGACAGCCTCTTGAGTATAGCCGGCGCCGTTGACCAGAGAAAACAGGCGTATTGCTTTGTCGTAGAGTTCGGAATCGAACAGCGCGAAGGTCTTTATCAGCTCCGCCGAGCCGGATTTCCATTCGCGCGGACCCAGGGTCTTGAGCGGTTCGGGCAGGATGTGGACCTTTTGCGGCAAGCTGATAAGCCCGACCGCGTTCTTCACGCCGTCCAGATTCACGCCGGTCTTCCCGCCGATAGCCGCATCGACCTGGGCAAGAAGAGTCGTGGGGACATATTCCACAGGCATACCCCGTTTGTAAATGGCGCCCGCAAGGCCGACGACGTCGCTTGTCACGCCGCCTCCGACGGCGACCAGCGTCGCGCCCTTCTCCGCGCCATTTGCCAGCAGCCAGCTGCATATCGCCTGCACCGCCGCAAGACTCTTGTCCTCCTCGCTGGCCACTATCGCCATCATATCCTTCACCTCGCAGTACCCGTCCTTCTTCCAATCCGCCGCCAGTTTCCTCGCGAACTCCTCCACCGCGATATCGTAGACTATGTATGCTTGTTTCTTCATCTTACGCGAAATTAGCCATAATATTTGAATAATCGCGTTTTTGCGCTACCTTTGCCCTCGGTCTTGCCCTTAGTGGCTTCGACCCTACCAGCCCGAATGGCGGAATTGGTAGACGCGCTGGACTCAAAATCCAGTGTCCCTTAAAGACGTGCCGGTTCGATCCCGGCTTTGGGCACAAGAAATAGCCAGACCATCAGGCCTGGCTATTTTAGTATCTTCACTCATCTCAGCTATTCTTATTCTCGCCTTCTGACAGAATTATTCTCTTGTAGAGTGGCTACCTCTGGATTTTTGAAGGGTGGTATCCACGTTTTAGGCCTTTTTCGGTCCTACCACCCCCTGCGCGAGGGGTGATAGCCACACTCACTGCCTTTATCCAACAGTATCCTACCCTCCATCGCGCCACGCCGAGCGTTAAAGACCGCCCGAAGGACCTGCGGCCGCTCCTGACGATTATCAAGTCGCGACCGGGAGTGTCCGCCAGGTACGATTTTGTCGAAGATCGCTCCTGAGGCCGCGAGCACTCCTGCTCGCGGCCTCTTTCAATCCTTCGAAAAAATCGTCCCCGACTCTTTAGTCCGCGCGGGCTCGTCTTTACTGCAAACAATAAAGCACTACACCTCGCGACAACATCCCTGCCGGGGGCTTAAGAATATATATTCGAACGTGAGGGAAAGCGCGAATGCTTCTCGCCGTTTGGTGGATATTCCTGTGTTACAGAGAGTTGCTTAAATCAACCTCCGCAAATTTCCGACTTTGATTTACATAATTATCTGTAAATCAACGACTTCCACCCGACGGCACCAATGGTAGGACAGTCGAGTACGCGGTGTCCCGACCGAATACCCGATATCGGCTCTCTCTAACGCTGGAATATATATTCCCCCTGCCAGCTCGCTCCCCGCGAAGGGTAGAATCTTCTTTACGCAGTACCGCTTCACTCGCGGCGTCAGAAACAATCGGGGACGATTTTTCGAAGGGTTGAAAGAGGTCGCGCGCACTCAGGCAAGAAGCCCGGCAAGCGCTCCCGCGAGCGACCTCGGGAAAGATCTTCGACAAAATCGTACCAACCTTTAACCCTTCGCGCTTCCGCTCCCGCCCCGGCGTCAGCCCCGGTAGGCCCTCCGCACTCATTTTCGCCAAGATGAAGTCAGGAGATATGCCTTACAGCATATTCTGAGATGGGTGTACTGGCTTCACCCCACGAAATGGGCCTATGAAGCCAGGCCGGAGCCCTTGGAGGTCATTCTGGGGTGGGTGGTCTGGCTTCATCTTGGCAGAAATACCAATCGAGGCGGAAAACAACCCCGATATCCGCCGGGAGGGGGGCAGAGTGCGGTTTCTCTGCGAAAAACAAGCAGAGAAACCGCAAAAAGGGCCCAGAATGCGGTATCTCTGTCAAAAATCAGCAGAGAAACCGCATTCAAATGACACATCAAAGGGAAACTATTAGTTCAGCCGATCGTCGAAGTTGGTGATGGTTGTGATGTGGCCGACTGTCGGAGTGAAGGCGCTGCTTTTCTTGTGGAGGATGCCGATTTACTCTTTCTTTTCTCCATATTCGGGGCCTTCGGTCTCACTGAGATAAGAAGGAGTATATGTTGGGGAATACCCCTCTACACATTTAGCGCGATTACCGATTAGG
>JAGAAF010000019.1 GCA_017615435.1 Bacteroidales bacterium | reverse complement strand
ATTCGTTATCGCAGCAATGTTGCTGTGCTGCTCTCTTGCGATCGCACAAGAGGCTGACGAACTCGGTGGTAGCAATGCCGAGTTATCCGTTATTGCCAGGGCAGAATACCTCTATGGTGACCCACTCGGCAACTCCTCTCTTTATACCCTTCTCGAGGGTAACATTTCCGAAAATCTTTCATACAGCGTTTCCAACCACTGGCTCTCTTCAGATCCGGCTGGTCTTTATGTGAACACCCTGCACTCAGACGACGTTAACTGGCTGGACTGGGCGTACCTGACCTACTCTGCCGGCAACTTCGCAATAACCCTCGGCAAGGAGGCCCTCGCCTGGGGAACTTACGAGATGGACGAATACGATTGGGACGTCCATATCCCTATGGCCACATCGCTTTGGAGCGCCCTGCCCATCTACCAGTGGGGCGTGCGCGGATCGTGGCTGCCGCTCGAGGGACTGACGCTCGATTTCAGGGTCAGCAGTTCTCCCTACAGCGGACGTCCGTTCGAAGACGGTCTGTTTACCTATGGCGCGAGAGTGCGCTATGAGCAGGAAGACGCGTTCGGGGCAATGGTCTCATACAACGAGATCGGCACCGGAGCCGGCACAAGAATCGGAGTGCTCTCCGCAGGAGCGCAGGTCTATGTGGGCGACACGCGCATAGTCGCGGATTTCAACAATAAGGTCGGAGACTACAATTTCGTGCTTATGGACGGCTTCACCTCCTCCCTGATGGCCACCGTGCCCTTCGGGGAAGAGTTCGAGCTTCTCGGACGAGCCGCATATGAGCGCATTTCGACTGGCAACCTCGAAGATATGAGCGCAGCCCTCGGTCTCCACTGGAACCCGATCGACTGGCTTCGTGTCCACGCCCTCGGCGGCTACCGTCTCGGCGATCTCGCTCCCGGATTCACCGTGAATGTGGGCGTAACCTGCAACCTTCACTTCGACCTGTAGGAAATGGCAAAAGAAACACACATCATCAACATCGAGCACGTCAGCAAGTCGTTCGGCGACAAAAAGGTGCTCGATGACATCAGTCTTTACATAAACAAGGGTGAGTTCATCACTTTCCTTGGCCCTTCCGGTTGCGGAAAAACAACTCTCCTTCGACTTATCGCGGGTTTCCTGAGCCCCGATTCGGGCGTAATCACCCTCGAGGGAAAGGACATTTCGCCGCTTCCGCCGCACAAGAGGCCGCTCAACACGGTGTTCCAGAGGTATGCGCTTTTTCCGCATCTGGACGTCTACGACAACATCGCCTTCGGGCTAAAGTTGCAGAAACTGCCCGTTGAGGAAATCAACAAGAGGGTGAAGCGCGTTCTGAAACTCGTGTCGATGTCCGACTACGAAGACCGCGACGTCAACTCGCTTTCCGGCGGACAGCAGCAGCGCATCGCCATCGCGAGGGCTATCGTCAATCAGCCGAAGGTGCTTCTGCTCGACGAACCTCTCAGCGCGCTGGACCTCAAGATGCGCAAGGATATGCAGATAGAATTGAAGGAGATGCACAAGAAACTCGGCATCACCTTTATCTATGTGACGCACGACCAGGAAGAAGCGCTGACCCTTTCGGATACGATAGTGGTGATGAACGAGGGCAAGATCCAGCAGATCGGAACTCCGGTGGACATCTACAACGAGCCCGTGAACTGCTTTGTGGCGGATTTCATCGGTGAGAGCAACATCCTGAAAGGCAGGATGCTGCGCGACCGCAGGGTTGCCTTCATCAAGCACGAGTTCGACTGCGTGGATGAAGGATTCGCAGACGGCGAAAAGGTGGACGTGGTGGTTCGTCCGGAGGACATCTATTTCACCACGGATCCTGCGAAGTGCCAGTTCAAGGCCACTGTGAATTCCTGCATCTTCAAGGGCGTTCACTACGAAATGTGGGTGGACACCGACACCGGTTACGAACTGATGATCCAGGACTACGATCCGTACGAGGTGGGAACAGAAGTGATGCTTTACATCGATCCGGACGACATCCAGGTGATGAAGAAGGAGCGCGAGTGCAATACTTTCGCCGGCGAGGTGACGGCAGAAGGGAAGGTCGAGTTCCTCGGCGCCGAATTCGAGTGCGACACCGAAGGCTTCGCCGTGGGCGACGAAGTCGTCGTAAAGGTCGCTTTCGAAAAGGTGGACCTGCTGGACCACGAAGAGGATGCGGATGTCACCGGAAATGTGGCCGTCATCCTGTATATGGGCGACCACTACCACATCACCGTGAAAACGGAAACGGGAGAAAACGTGTGGGTGGATACCAACGACATCTGGGACAAAAACGATTCCGTGGGTGTGAAAATACTCCCGAAGGATATCAAACTCTCGAAAGCGTAGGAAATGGGTAAAAGATCGGCCTGGGCTCTGCCTTACTTGATTTTCCTGGTGCTGTTCGTGGTGCTGCCGCTGGTGCTGATCGGCGTGTATGCTCTCACGGACGCGGACGGCCGTTTTACGCTCGCGAATATGGGCGCCTTCTTCACGGATCCGAAGATCGTCAATTCGTTCCTCGTGTCGCTTGAAGTGGCCCTCGAGAACACCATTATCTGCATACTGATCGGTTATCCGGTCGCATACATACTCGCGGACAAGTCGCTCAACCGCTCAGCCGTGACGGCGGTGCTCTTCATCCTCCCGATGTGGATCAACGCCCTTATGAGGACTATGGCCACGGCGGAGATTTTCAACGTGCTCGGCATCGGACTGGGGAAGGGGACTCTTCTATTCGGTATGGCCTACGACTACCTCCCGTTTATGATTTATCCCATCTACAACGTTCTTGACAAGATGGACAAGTCCTATGCGGAGGCGGCACAGGATCTGGGCGCAAGCCCGGTGAAGGTGTTCCTGAAGGTCACGCTTCCGCTCTCGCTGCCCGGTGTGGCGAGCGGGGTGATGATGGTCTTTATGCCCACCGTCAGCACTTTCGCCGTGTCTGAAATCCTCACGAACAACACCATAATGCTGTTCGGCTCGGTGATTCAGGAACAGTTCAACAATCTGATGTGGAATCAGGGCGCGGCCCTGTCGTTCATAATGCTGATTATCATCGGCGTGACGACTCTTATCCCCGGGAGCAAGAATTCCGAGACGGTCGAAGGAGGGGCTACAGTATGAAGACTGGAGGAAGAATCATTGCCAAGGCCTATCTGTGGCTAATCCTTCTGGTGATCTACGCCCCGATCGGCTTCATCGCCGTGTTCTCGTTCACGGAGGCGAAATCCCTCGGAAACTGGACGGGTTTCACCTTCAACCTCTACGAATCGCTCTTCACTGGCGCCACATCCAATTCGGCGGCGCTGCTGGTGGCGCTGAAGAATACCGTGGTGATAGCGCTGATCGCATCGCTGATCAGCACCATTCTCGGCACACTCGCGGCGATAGGCATCTACAACCTCAGTGGCAGGCGGCGCAGGGCGATCCAGTTCTTGAACAACATCACGATGCTCAATCCGGATATCATCACCGGCGTGTCGCTTTTCCTGCTGTTCGTGTTCCTGCACGTTACGAAGGGCTACACGACCATCATCCTGGCGCACGTGACTTTTTGCACGCCGTATGTGGTGTTGAACGTGCTCCCGAAACTTTCGCAGATGAATCCCAACATCTACGAAGCGGCTCTGGATCTCGGAGCCACGCCGCTGCAGGCGCTCCGAAAGATTCTCGTGCCGCTTCTGCGCCCGGGAATGATTTCCGGTTTTATCCTTGCTTTCACGATGAGCCTGGACGATTTCGCGGTCACATATTTCACCGCGGGTTCTTCAGGAATCGATACCTTATCCACCTTTATTTATTCGGATGTCCGCAAAGGCGGTCTCACGCCGGAACTCAAGCCTATGATGACCCTCATCTTCCTGCTTGTGCTCGCGGTGCTGCTTATCGTGAACCTCCGCTCATTCCGCAAACAAAAACAACAAGAAATATGAGACTGTCCCTTAAAGCCATCGCCCTTGCAGCGGCGCTTTTCTCAGTCCTGAGCCTTTCAGCCAAGGACAGAAACACCATTCTGAAGGTTTACAACTGGTCCGACTATATCGCTGAAGGAGTGGTCGAAGACTTCGAAAACTGGTATTTCGAGCAGACCGGCGAGAAGATCGAGGTTATCTATATGACCTTCGACGTGAACGAGTCTATGCTCTCAAAAATTGAAAACGGTCACGAAGACTACGACGTGGTCTGCCCGTCCGACTATATCATAGAGAGGATGCTCAACAGCGGGCTGATACTGCCTCTTGATTTCTCCGCCCTTGGGAACACCCCCAATTACATCAAGGAGTGCCGTTCGCCCTACATCGAGAAGATGTTCCGGGCGATCAACCCTTCGATCGATGCCAACGATTACTCGGTGGCTTATATGTGGGGTACGACCGGCATTATCTACAACACTTCGTTCGTGACCAGGGAAGAAGCTTCCACCTGGGATGTGGTCCGCAACCCCAAGTTCGCAGGTAAAATCCTGATAAAGGACGCGCCCAGGGATGTCTATGGTCCAGTGCTCATCTACCTCAAGCAGGAGGAGCTCAAGAGCGGCGCCGTCACTCTTCAGGAGTTGATGATGGATTCTTCCGACGAGTCGCTTGCGGCCGTTAAGGACTATCTCCTTCAGGTCAAGCCGGGCGTGTGCGGATGGGAAGCCGACCTGGGCAAGGAGCAGATGACCAAGAACCGCGCGTATGTGTCTCTCAACTGGAGCGGCGATGCGAAGTGGGCTATTGACGAGGCGGCCTCCGTGGGCGTTACTCTCGATTATGTGGTGCCGGAGGAAGGCTCCACCGTGTGGTTCGACGGTTGGGTAATCCCTAAGTACGCAAAGAATACCAAGGCAGCCCTTTACTGGATAGACTTTATGTGTCGTCCGGATGTGGCAATCCGCAATTTTGAGGAGATGGGTTATTCTCCTTCCTGCGCCGCCCCCGAGGTGCTGGAAGCTATGATCGACGAGGAAGAATACGAGCCTGTGGATCTTTCTTATTTCTTCGGCCCTGACGCCACCGCCGTGTGCGTGGATCCGGTTCTTTTCCCGGACAAGTCCGTGATCGACCGCTGCGCGCTTGAGCACGACTGGGGTCAGGACACCGAAAAACTCCTGTCGATGTGGCAGGATGTGAAGGGGAGCCAGGCTGGCGTTACGACATATATTGTTATTGCCGTGGTGCTTGTGGCGGGAATTGCTTATTTTGCTTTAAGCGCGGCATCGAAGCGTTCGCGCCGCACTTCCAAGAAACGTCGCCGTTAGTATGACGAAAATCGAAGCTGCAAGGCAGGAGTATGCCGACTGGTGTTCGGCAATCGGGATAGATACCCTCGCGAAGGTTAACGAAACCCTGACGGCAGGGAAAGCGATTCCCCTGATCAATCTGTGTGAAGCGCGTCAGGAGCGCAAATACGCAGAGATAGCGAACGAGATATTCTGGTTAAAGGACAAGACCCGCATCGTGATGATGTCCGGCCCGTCCTCCAGCGGCAAGACCTCTTCGTCGCTGCGCATCGCCCAGCAGTGCCGTGTGCTCGGCCTCACCCCCAAGGTCATAGAACTGGACAACTATTTCGTGGACAGGGAGAAGACCCCTCGCGACGAGAACGGGAACTACGATTTCGAATCGCTGTACGGGATGGACATAGAGTTCCTGGGCGAGCAGCTGAATCAGCTTCTGGCGGGCGAGGAGATCGAGGTCCCGAAGTTCAATTTCGTCAAGGGCTGCCGCGAGTTCGACGGCACCAGTATGCGCCTCGGTCCGAACGATATGCTGTTTATGGAGGGCATCCACGCCTTGAATCCGGCACTCACGCCGACCGTGGACCAGAGCAAGATCTTCCGTATCTACATATCCGCGCTCTCGGCCCTTCCCGGCGGGGAGAAGGTCCACAACAGCACGACCGACAAGCGCCTGCTGCGCAGGATAGTGCGTGACGCGCGCACACGTGGTATCTCGCCCGAGGAGAACATACTCCGCTGGCCGTCCGTGCGCAGGGGAGAGACGCTGAACATTTTCCCGTACGAGGAGAATGCGAACGT
This sequence comes from Bacteroidales bacterium, assembly GCA_017615435.1. The sequence goes on along the minus strand of JAGAAF010000019.1, from coordinate 2,584 downwards.
GGTGTTCAATTCGTCCACTCTGTACGATCTGCCGCTGCTGAAGTTCTATGCTGAACCGCTGCTGAAGCAAATCGGCCCCAACTCGCCGGCCTACGAGAAGGCCCACGCCCTCGTGGAATTCCTCCAAAGGGTGATTGCCTTGAAGACCGAAGAGATCGAGGCAATTCCCGCCACTTCCATTATGAGGGAATTCATAGGCGGACAGAAACTCTACTGATTATTGACAAAATGGCAGAATAAGTGCTCTGGCAGAGGTTTTGAATAACTTTCCTGTCGGAAAGAAGAATTTTACGTTATGGACAACAATACAGAAGAGGCGAAGGCCGCGAAGGCCCAGCCGAAAGACAATGCAAAGAAAAAGATCGTCGAGCTCACTGACAAATTGTCCAAGGAGCACGACGATTATCTCCGCCTGATGGCCGAGTTCGAGACTTTCCGCAGGCGCAGTGCCGAGGAAAAGCTCAATCTGGTGGCCACGGCAGCGGCCGATACCATCAAAGGCCTGCTTCCGGTTCTCGACGACTGCGAGCGCGCGATGCAGATGCTCGAGGGCTCGTCGGACGAGTCGGCGAAGCAGGGCACAGCCCTTATCTACGATAAGCTGATGGCCTATTTGAAGGGCTGCGGACTGGAGATGATCAAGGCGAAGGGAGAAGTTTTCGACGTGGACTTTCACGAAGCCGTCACCCAGTTCCCGGCGCCTTCCGAGGACTTGAAGGGCAAGGTGATAGACGTGGTCCAGACGGGTTATATGCTTAACGGAAAGGTTATCCGTTATGCCAAAGTAGTTGTGGGGGTCTAGTTATGGCAGAGAAAAGAGATTACTACGAAGTGCTCGGGCTCCAGAAAGGAGCATCCGAAGACGATATCAAGCAAGCCTATAGAAAGGCCGCTCTGAAGTGGCACCCGGACCGCTGGGTGAACGGCACGGACGAAGAGAAGAAGACCGCCGAGGAAAAGTTCAAGGAAGCCTCGGAGGCCTATTCTGTGTTGAGCGATCCCGACAAGCGCCAGAAGTACGACCAGTTCGGCTTCGCCGGAGTGGACGGCGCGGGCGCTCAGGACTGGAGTCAGGGCTTCGGCAGCCTGAACGACATCCTGAACAACCTCTTCGGAGGGGCGTTCGGCGGTTTCGGCAGCGCGTTCGGATTTGGCGGCGGCTTCGGCGGGCCCCAGGAGGGCAGGCGCAAGCAGCGCGGCCGCGACATCAGAACGCGCGTTCGACTTACTCTTGCTGAGATCGCGAACGGTTGCGTGAAGGAAGTCACTCTCGAGCGCAACAGACCTTGCCCCGATTGTGGAGGCAAGGGCGCTAAGAATTCGTCCGACATCAAGACCTGCCCGACCTGTAAGGGCGCAGGCCAGGTCCAGCACGTGACCAACAGCCTCTTCGGAAGGACTATCACCTATAATGTGTGTCCTCAGTGCGGCGGAGAAGGCGAGATCGTCACCAATCCTTGCCGTACCTGCGGCGGAACCGGCCTGATCCGAAAGAAGGAAACGGTTTCCATCAAGATACCTGCCGGCGTTGAGGCCGGAATGCAGATAACCATCAGGGGAGAGGGCCACAGCGCTCCGCATAACGGAGTGAATGGAGATCTGCTCGTGGTGATAGAAGAAATCGAGGACGCGAACCTCAAGCGCGACGGTAACAATCTCTTCTTCACAAAGATTATCTCCGTCACCGACGCTATCCTCGGCTGCGAGATCAGCGTCCCTTGCCTGGACGGCGAGCAGAAGTTGAAGCTCGATCCGGGTACCCAGAGCGGCTACGTCACTCGCCTGCGAGGCAGGGGCCTTCCTGCTCTGAATGGTTACGGCAAGGGAGATTTGTATGTGAAGATTCTGGTCTGGATCCCTCGCAAACTATCCCGCGAAGAGAAGAAAGCGATTGAGGAAATGCGCTCCAGCGGCAGCTTTACGCCGGATCCATCGCGTGATGACAAGGCTATTTTCGAAAAGGAGAAAAATATTTTTTAAATAATTTTGGATAGTTCGAGAAAAGCTATATCTTTGCAGTCCCATTTCGCAGCCTCTCTTCAAACGGTTCGATGACGCTGCACCTATAAAGACAAAGAAAACAATGGACGCAATTAAACTGGTTGAGCAGGCATTTGCTCAGAATAAGACTGAAAAGTATCCTCAGTTCAAGGCGGGAGATACTATTACGGTCACATATAAGATCAAGGAAGGCGACAAGTTCCGTCTTCAGAACTTCAGGGGACAGGTCATCCAGATCTCCGGCGCAACCCCTTTCACGAGGACTTTCACAGTCCGCAAGGTTACCGGCGGTGTCGGTGTCGAGAGGATTTTCCCTTACGAGTCACCCTTCATTGAGAATATCGAACTGAACAAAGTCGGCCACGTCCGTCGCGCACGCATCTTCTACCTTCGTAAGCTTTCCGGCAAGAAGGCCCGCATCCGCGAGAAGAAGATGAGCGCAAAGCCTGCCACCGAAGAATAAATCGGGATCAGCCCCCAGGGGCCCCGAAACCTGGCTCCTTAGCTCAATTGAATAGAGCATTTGACTACGGATCAAAAGGTTACAGGTTTGAGTCCTGTAGGAGTCACTTCAAAACCCCGT
>JAGAAF010000018.1 GCA_017615435.1 Bacteroidales bacterium | reverse complement strand
CGTCCATTCCACCCATTTTGTCGCTTTGGCTTTAAGTTCGTCGTCATCGAGTATCCAAGCGAGGGGTAAGAGTCCGTCCACCCAGTAAGGGCCACGCTCCCAGCGGTCTCCTTCGCCGCCGAGCCAGCCGTTATCGTCGCCTAGCACCTGCGGATAGGTCTCATCCAGATGCGCCGTGATGCCGTCGCGCTGGCGCTCGAGAGTTTCGCGGAGCCAGCCGGCGGGCTTGATTGAACCGAGCGGAAGTTCTTCGTAGGCCCGGCTGAGCTTCGGCGCGCGGCCGCAGGATGCAACGATAATAGCGACAAGGAGAATGGTTATTCTTTTCATATTTCCAAATATACCGATAATCCTCAAATATTCCTTGCGAATCCCCGGAATAATGGACATCTTTGGGCGGATAACATTATTGAACTATGGAAAACAAAAAATTCTTTCACCTTTGCGGCGATGGCCCGAACAGTCGCAATTACATCACCAGTTTAGCAGACTACCGTGCTGCGTTTAACCTTGTGGGAGTGTGCGCGGCAAAAACAGGAGTGGTAGTCGTTTCATTCTCTCACGAGGATAGTCACCCGCATTTTCTGTTATGGGGGACAGAGGCTGATTGCCTTGCATTTAAAGAACTCTTTGAAACTTTATATCGTCATTATACCTCCAAAACACGCAGGAAGGGATTGGAACTGAGTCTTGATTTCGAATTGTATCCCATTGTCTCGGAAGAGTATCTTCTTAGCGTTGCTGCATACACTGTTATCCAGCCGACAAAAGATGGAAAACCCATAATGTTCTACGATTATAGATGGGGCACTGGATCGATGTATTTCCGCGACGAGAATCACATCCCTGTCTGGTACTTCGATGATAACGGGATAATCCAAACGCCTGTCCGCTTTGATAGTCTTGGAAGGACTGAACAAAGAGAAATTGTTCATTCAAGAGCACTAACTATTCCTGATAATTGGTTGGTCTGTAACGGACTTATTCTTCCTTCAAATTACGTCGACATTAAGCGCTTTGAGGGAATATATCGCACACATAACAGATTCAGGGTTTTTACAGCAAGCCCCAAGTCCAGAGAAGAAGAGTTACGACGATTCATGTCCGATTATCACGGAGTTACAATCGACGACCTCGAAGCACGCACTCTTTGCGGGGATACGTGTAAGATGATGTTCGGAACGCGCGACCCACGCCGCCTCAACACAGTACAGCGAGTGAATCTCGCCCAACAACTACGCCGGCAATATCGTATGACTTTCCGTCAATTAGCGACCCTGGTACGTCTTGACGAAAAGGAGCTCAGACTCAATGTGCGTACTTAACCGCTATTTCCTGTGCTCGCGGGAGCCGACGACTTCGCGGGCGCCCATGGGGTTGTTGGTGGTGATCTGGTCTATGCCGTGGGCGTTCAGCTTGCGCATTTTCTTGGGGTTGTCCACTGTCCAGACATTGGCCTTCAGGCCCTTCTTGTGGAGGTTCTTGATAAGCGCGGGCTCGGCGGTGTAGAAGGCGGCGTTGTAGTCCGCGCCGGTGTAGCCTTTCTTCTTGAGCTTGCCGCTGGACATGTCGCCCATCAGGTACTGGACCTGGAACTGAGGATGCTTGCTGATCACTCTCTCGCAGGCGACTTTGCTGAAGCTGATGAAGACCACGCGCTGAGGGTCGTAGAGGCCGTGGCGCTTCAAAATCTCCATCGATTTGTCAACTAACAAAATTGTTGCTTCGTCCGTGCGCTGCTTCTTGAATTCGAGAACCAGGACTGTCTTCGCGGATTTCGCGCCCTGGATCAGATAATCGTCCAGAGTGGGGAGTTTCTCGCCGTTCGGCAGAGGATACTTCGCCAGTTCGTCGTAGGTGTAGTCCGCGATTATCATCTTCTCGGGGCCGTATTCTTTGTCGTGGTTGGAGACCACTATTCCGTCCTTGGTCATTTGGACGTCGAATTCGCTTCCCCAGAAGCCGGCGTCCTGAGCCGCCTTCAGCGAAGCGACGCTGTTCTGGGCGTAGCCTCCCTGCTCGCAGTTCCAATATCCGCGATGGGCTACTATATCCACGTGGGAGGGGGCGTGACTTACAAGATGTGCAGTGCCGCAGGAGCAGACTGCGACGGCCAGAGCCGCAAGAGCAATTATTCTTTTCATAATGTCAAAGATAAGCATTATTTCACTAAATTTGTCTTCACGACTGGTTGGAAACAAACACCTAACAATATGATCAAAGTAAATGTAGGAGGCTGCAGCTCCTTTGTCAAAGATGCAGACTATCAGCAGTATGTAAAGAAGGCCCTCGAGGCGTATGATGTCCTCCAGAGCGAGAAGGGCGCCGGAAACGATTTCCTCGGATGGAAGACTCTCCCCAACGAGACGCCCGAACAACTCATAGCAGATTGCGAGGCCGTCCGCGACGCCTGGAAGGCGAAGGGCGTGAATCTCGTTATCGTCATCGGCATCGGCGGTTCGTACCTCGGCGCGAAATGCGCGATCGAAGCGCTGTCGCACTGCTTCGTGGAGCCCGCCACTAAGGTCGTGTTCGCCGGTAACAACCTCAGCGAGGAGTATCTGGCCGAGCTGCTGGATCTCGCGAAGACCCGCAACACCGCCGTGGTCGTGATCTCGAAGTCCGGCACGACGACCGAACCCGCCGTGGCCTTCCGCATCTTCAAGGAGTTCGTGGAGCAGACCTACGGCAAAAAGGAGGCTGCCGAGAGGATCGTCGCCATCACGGACGCGGTCAAGGGCGCGCTCAAGACGCTCAGCACGCAGGAGGGATACAAAACCTTCGTGGTGCCGGACAACGTCGGCGGGCGTTTCAGCGTGCTGACCCCGGTGGGCCTGCTGCCCATAGTCCTTGCCGGCTACGACATTCGCGCGCTGCTCAAGGGCGCTGCCGACGAGCGGGCCGAGCTGCTGAATAAGGGCGCGGACAACGCCGCGGTCCAGTATGCCGCCATGCGCAACCTGCTGCACCTCGAACTCGGCAAGGCCGTGGAGATCCTGGTGACCTACAACCCGAAACTCACATACATCGCCGAATGGTGGAAGCAGCTCTACGGCGAGTCCGAGGGCAAGGACGGCAAGGGCATCTTCCCGGCCAGCGTGACTAACACGGCGGACCTGCACTCCATGGGCCAGTTCATCCAGGAAGGCAGCCGAGTGATGTTCGAGACCGTGATCAGCGTGGCGAACGCCAACCGCTCGGTGGTGATAGGCTCGGACGAGCAGAACCTTGATCAGCTGAACTTCCTCGCCGGCCAGCATGTGGAGCACTGCAACGCCATGGCCCAGCTCGGCGTGAAAGTCGCGCACATCGACGGCGGAGTGCCGCAGCTGGAAGTCGGAATGGACAGGATAGACGAGTACAACCTCGGCGCGCTGTTCTATTTCTTCGAGTTCGCGTGCGGCGTGAGCGCCTACCTGCTCGGCGTGAATCCGTTCAACCAGCCCGGTGTGGAGGCGTACAAGAAGAACATGTTCGCCCTTCTGCGCAAGCCCGGCTACGAAGCACAGACAGAGGAAATACTTAAACGCATTTAGTGTACGCTCTTGCAGACTGCAACAACTTCTTCGTGTCCTGCGAGCGGGCGTTCCAGCCTCAGCTCGAAGGGCGCGCGGTTGTGGTCCTGAGCAACAACGACGGCTGCGTCGTCGCCCGCTCGAACGAGGCGAAGGCGCTCGGAATAAAGATGGGCACGCCCTTCTTTCAGCTCCGCGAGATGGTCGCGGGCGGAAAGCTGGTGGCGTGCTCTTCTAATTACACGCTTTACGGGGATTTATCTAATAGGGTGATGAGTATTCTG
>JAGAAF010000017.1 GCA_017615435.1 Bacteroidales bacterium | reverse complement strand
TGGACTACTCCGCACGTTCGGTTATCGTCGTGGGTCCTGAGCTCAATATGCACGAATGCGGTCTGCCTAAGTTTATGGCGGCCGAGCTCTATAAGCCGTTCATAATCCGCAAGCTCATCGAGCGCGGTATCGTGAAGACGGTCAAGTCCGCGAAGAAGATCGTGGACCGCAAGGATCCGGTTATCTGGGACATCCTTGAGAACGTGATGAAGGGTCACCCGGTGCTCCTCAACCGTGCACCTACCCTGCACAGGCTCGGTATCCAGGCTTTCCAGCCGCGAATGATCGAAGGCAAGGCCATCCAGCTCCACCCTCTCGCCTGTACGGCTTTCAACGCCGACTTCGACGGTGACCAGATGGCAGTGCACCTCCCGCTCGGCAACGCCGCAGTGATGGAGGCCCAGCTCCTTATGCTCGGTTCGCAGAACATCCTTAACCCTGCCAACGGCGCCCCTATCACGGTTCCTTCGCAGGATATGGTTCTCGGCCTTTATTACATCACCAAGGTGCGCCCCGGCGCCCTCGGCGAAGGCCTGAACTTCTACGGACCGGAGGATGTGATCATCGCCCTCGACAACAAGAAGATAGAAATGCACGCCCTCGTGAATGTCCGTCTTCCGAAGGACAAGAACGACGCAAGCAAAGGCTTCGAGATGGTGAAAACCACAGCCGGCCGCATTATGGTCAACCAGTATGTGCCGGACGAGGTCCCGTTCGTGAACGAACTCATCGGAAAGAAGCAGCTCCGTACGATCATCACCAACGTTATCAAGAACACCGGTGTGACCCGTACAGCGCAGTTCCTCGATGACATCAAGAACCTCGGTTACTACCAGGCCTTCCGTGCAGGTATCTCCTTCAACCTCGGCGACGTGATCATCCCTGAGGAGAAGAAGACCCTCGTTGCGAACGCTTACAAGAAGATCGACGAGATCAAGGGTAACTTCGCAATGGGCTTCATCACCAACCAGGAGCGTTACAACAAGGTGGTCGACCTCTGGTCGGCGGTGGACAACGACCTCACGAAGATCGTGGGCAAGCAGATCTCCGCAGACCAGCAGGGCTTCAACCCCGTGTTTATGATGCTCGACTCCGGCGCCCGTGGATCCACCCAGCAGATCAAACAGCTCTGCGGTATGCGTGGACTTATGGCGAAACCTCAGAAGGCCGGTGGTTCGGGAGCTGACATTATCGAGAACCCTATTATTTCCAACCTTAAGGAAGGAATGACGGTGCTCGAGTACTTCATCGGAACCCACGGTGCCCGTAAGGGTCTTGCCGATACCGCTCTTAAGACTGCGGATGCAGGTTACCTGACCCGCCGTCTGGTGGACGTCTCACACGACGTCATCATCAACGAAGAAGACTGCGGCACCCTCCGTGGCCTCGTGGCAACAGCCATCAAGGACAAGGATTCGGTGGTCGAGTCTCTCGGCGAGCGTATCCTCGGACGTACTTCGGTACACGATATCATCAACCCTCTGACCGGCGAACTCATAGTCCACGCGGGCGACGAGATCCGCGAGGCCCAGGCCGAACTCATCGACAAGCTCCCTATCGAGAGCGTGGAGATCCGTTCGGTTCTGACCTGCGAAAGCCGCAAGGGCGTCTGCGCTAAGTGCTACGGCCGCAACCTCGCTACCAGCCGTATGGTTGAGAAGGGAGAGGTTGTGGGCGTTATCGCCGCGCAGTCCATCGGTGAGCCTGGTACCCAGCTTACTCTGCGTACCTTCCACGTCGGTGGTACCGCATCTTCGGCCGGTGCCGATTCGAGCATCGATTCGAAGTACGACGGTGTGCTGAAGTTCCAGGAACTCCGTACCATCGAGCGCGAGAGCGAAGACGGCGTCAAGGAGACTGTGGTCGTCGGCCGTATGACCGAGCTCAGCATCGTGGACGCCACCACCGGAATGACCTATTCACATTACGACATCCCGTACGGATCAGTTCTGTACTTCAAGGATGGCGACAAGGTGAAGAAGGGCGACAGGATCTGCGAGTGGGATGCTTACAACGCTACCACCATCGTGGAGACCGCCGGTAAGCTCCGCTTCGAGAACCTGGTCGAAGGTGTTACTTTCCGCAAGGACGCAGCAGACGAATTCTCCGCATCGAACGATAAGGTTATCATCGAGTCCAAGGACAAGACGAAGAACCCTGCCGTAGACCTCGTGGACGCAGAAGGCAACATCCTCAAGCAGTACAACCTTCCTGTGGGAGCGCACGTAATGGTGGAGGACGGAGCAGACGTCAAGGTCGGCGACGTGATCATCAAGATCCCTCGCGCATTCGGCAAGGCAAACGATATCACGGGAGGTCTCCCTCGAGTCACCGAACTCTTCGAGGCCCGCAACCCTTCGGCCAGCCCCGCAACCCTCTCCGAAATCAACGGTCAGGTTATTATGGGCACCATCAAGAGGGGTAACCGCGAGATCATCGTCAAGAACCGCTCAGGTCTCGAGAAGCGTTATCTTGTTCCTCTGACCAAGCAGATCCTTGTGCAGGAAGACGATTACGTGAAGGCCGGTACTCCGCTGTCCGACGGCGGTGTGTCGCCTAGCGACATCCTCCGCATCCTCGGACCTGTGAAGGCTCAGGAATACATCGTGAACGAGGTTCAGGCCGTGTACCGCCTCCAGGGTGTGAAGATCAACGACAAGCACTTCGAGATCATCGTCCGCCAGATGATGCGCAAGGTCCAGATCACCAATCCGGGTGACACCGAATTCCTCGACGAGGAACTCGTGGACAAGATGCATTTTATGGATGTGAACGATGCCATCTACGGCAAGTACGTCATCGAGAACCCTGGCAGTTCGGAGAAGTACACCGAAGGTCAGATCATCGGAGCGCGTGAGCTCCGCAGCGAGAACGAGTCCCTCCAGAGGCAGGGTCTGCAGGTTATGGCCGCGCGCGACGCAAGGCCCGCAACTGCAACTCTGATCCTCCAGGGTATCACCCGCGCAGCTCTCCGCACTAACAGCTTCATCTCCGCCGCCTCCTTCCAGGAGACCACCAAGGTGCTTAGCGAAGCCGCCATCCGCGGCCGCGTGGACCATCTCGAGGGTCTGAAGGAGAACGTCATCTGCGGTCACCTCATCCCGGCAGGTACCGGTCTCAAGGACTACCAGGATATCGTGGTCGGTCGCGGTGACGAGACGGTTGACGAGCTCAACGAACTTTAGTTCCGGAACGGCCTTCGGGCCGATTCCCTATACCCAAAGAGGTCAGGCTTCCTGCCTGACCTCTTTTATTTGTGTTCGGCGAGATTTCGGGCTTTTTCTCGCCGGATTGGCATTTTTTGCCAGTTTTGGCGAGTTTTGAGGCATTATCTCGCCGGAAACCACTCATTGACAATCTTATTGTCAATTTTTAAGATGCGGCTTATCTGTTTGTTGCCGGCGTTATACTCGTAGTGAAGTGTCCTGGCCATCTCCACTTTTGCATCACTAGACAACTGAGCTGGTGCCAATCTGTATTTCTTCATTGATAACGCGAATACTGTTGAATAAAGTTCATCATCGGTGTAGAAAATTCTTTCTCCTATCTCTTGAGCGATGAGTTTCTGGCTTTCAACATTTTTTGAGAGACAATTGAAATAGTGGCTCGCATTCCTGAAGAGCCGTTCTCCGCTATCGATATCGCAGAAACATAAAGGACTGATTTGGCCTTGGACAGTATAGACAGGCGCTGATATCGCACGACCGATATGCGTTTTCACCATTCTTTCGATAGTCGCGTTGCTCGCAGTCTTTCTCTCAAGTTTATACAAATCCCTCGCCGCCGGATTGAAGTAGAATGAATTGGCACCATATGGATACGAAAACGGGCTGAAATCAGGGCAAACAAGGAACCCGTTTCTATTGTTATAGACGGTGACATTCCTGGCGTCGTTCAATGTGGTGATTTGTCGCAGGCTACATTCCAATCCAGTTAGCGCATCCTGTCGGCCATCATCTCTCAAGGCTTTGAAAAGGATGGATTTAAACAACGCGAAGAATTCTCGTATTTGCGGTTCTTCTCCGGCCAAAGTGACGTGAAGATGGTTGCTCATCAATTCGAATGTGAGAACTCGAATCAGCGGACAAAGAAGAACGGCTATTCCAAAGGCCCACATTCCTTTTTGGAACTCTGCTGCATTGCGAAAGATAATGGTATTGTTTTCCGATGTGAAAAGGTGCCAGCACTTGCCAAGTTCGGAAAAGACCAATTCGCAAATGCGTTCGGATTCAGAGAAGTTGTTCATAACGATAAAAGTTTGGTTTCACCGCAAATATAATAGGAATCCGGCGAGATTTTGACCGTTTTCTCGCCGGATTGCCACTTTTCGGTCATTTTGGCGAGATTTCGGGCTATTTCTCGCCGGGCACTTTTTTTTTTGTTATCTTAGCGTGAGATATGACTATCAGTGGAAAAGAACTGGCGGAGGGCATAATTGCCCGGATGTCAGAGCAAGTAAAAGAGTTTCCCGCGAAGTACGGCAGAGTGCCGTCTTTGGCGGTGGTGCTTGTCGGAGACGATCCGGCGAGCCAGGTGTATGTGCGCAACAAGAAAAGGTCCTGCGAGAAGGCCGGATTTGAGAGCATCGAAGTCAGGATGCCCGCAGAAAGCACCGAGCAGGAGGTCCTGGCTCAGGTTGAAAAGCTGAACGCAGACCCGAAGGTGGACGGAATAATAGTCCAGTTGCCTTTGCCCAGGCATCTCAATGAATCGAAGATCACCAGGGCGATTCTTCCCGAGAAGGACGTGGACGGATTCCATCCGGTGAACGTGGCCGAACTCTGGCTCGGGAAGGACAACGCTGCGATCGAGCGTGATCACGCCGTAGCCTGTACCCCGCGCGGGATTATGCGCATACTCGAGGCGGCAGGCGTGGATCCGGCAGGCAAAAGGGCTGTGGTCATAGGCAGGAGCAATATCGTAGGTCTGCCGATAGCGAAGCTATTGCTGAACGCGAATGCGACCGTGACGATCTGTCACTCCCGGACGAAAGACATCGCGGAGGTGACCCGTCAGGCGGAGATACTTGTCGCCGCGATAGGCCGTCCGAAGTTCGTTGGGGCGGAGATGGTCGGCGATGGCGCGGTCGTGATCGATGTCGGGATCAACCGCACTGAGGACGGCAAGCTCTGCGGCGACGTTGACTTCGAAGCGGTGGCTCCGAAGGCTTCGGTCATCACTCCCGTTCCCGGCGGGGTAGGACCTATGACGGTCTGCTCGCTGCTGGAGAACACTCTGGATTGTTTCTTAAGAAAGTTCTGAATATGAGAGTTTTACGACTTACTAATACTCTGACCCGTCAGAAGGAAGTCTTCAAACCCATCAACCCGGGCCGCGCCGGAATGTACGTCTGCGGTCCGACTGTCTATGGCGACGCTCATCTCGGCCACGCCCGTCCGGGTGTGACCTTCGATGTGCTTGCGAAGCTCCTGCGGCACCTCGGCTACAAAGTGCGCTATGTCCGCAACATCACCGATGTGGGGCATCTGGAGCACGACGCGGACGCCGGCGAGGACAAGATCGCGAAGAAGGCGCGCCTGGAGCAGCTCGAGCCGATGGAGGTAGTGCAGACGTACACGCTGCGCTACCACGAAGCGATGAGGCTGCTCAATGTCGCGCCGCCCTCGATCGAACCTCGTGCCAGCGGTCACGTTATCGAGCAGATAGAGGCCGTGAAGAAGATACTCGACGCCGGTTATGCTTACATCAGCAACGGCAGCGTGTATTTCGACGTGCAGAAGTATAATAAGGACCACAAATACGGCGTGCTCAGCGGACGCAACCTTGAGGACACTCTAGAGGGGACGCGTGAGCTGGACGGCCAGGGCGACAAACGCGCTCCGTTTGACTTCGCCCTCTGGAAGAAGGCCGAACCGGAGCACATTATGCACTGGCCGTCTCCCTGGAGCGAAGGCTTCCCGGGGTGGCACCTTGAGTGCTCGGTGATGGGAGAGAAGTACCTCGGCGAGGAGTTCGACATCCACGGCGGCGGTATGGACCTCCTCTTCCCTCACCACGAATGCGAGATCGCGCAGAACGTGGCCTCGCGCGGAACGCAGGGCGTACATTACTGGGTCCATAACAATATGATCACCATCAACGGCCAGAAGATGGGCAAATCGCTCGGCAACTTCATCACTCTGCCCGAAATGTTCGCGGGCACTCATCCGAAGCTCGAGCAGGCCTATGCCCCTATGACCGTTCGTTTCTTCATACTCCAGGCGCACTACCGCGGAACGCTGGACTTCTCCAACGAAGCCCTGCAGGCGGCGGAGAAGGGTCTCGCCCGACTGATGCAGGCTGCGCGCGACCTTTATGCGATGGCCGGCCGTAAGGAGCCCAAGTATGTCTATGGCGAAGAAGCCTTCGGTGTCGCTCCAGACTCGTGCCCGGCGACCACTCCCGAGGTCAAAGCAATCTTCGAGGGGGTCTACGACACTCTCTGCGACGATATGAACACTCCGGGGACCGTGTCGCAGCTCTTCGAAGCGGTCAAGCTCATCAACAGCGCAAAGGCCGGAAGCGTGAAGCTCAGCGAGGGCGACGTCCAGACTCTGGTCCAGCTCTTCGACGACGTCGTGTTCGGCGTCCTCGGACTTCGCGACGACGAAGCGACAGGAGCAGGCTCGAAGGTAATCGAAGGCTTGATGGGAATGGTCCTCGAAGAAAGGGCGAAAGCCAAGGCCGCCAAGGACTGGGCGACTTCCGACCATATCAGGGACGTCCTCAACGAACTGGGAATCAAGGTAAAAGACACCAAGGACGGTGTCGAATGGAGCCTGTAATGAAATTCATCAGTTGGAATGTGAACGGCCTCCGCGCCGTGGCGGGCAAGGGCTTTGCGGATATCTTCGAACAGCTCGATGCCGACTGCGTGTGCCTTCAGGAGACAAAGCTGCAGGCCGGTCAGATAGACCTTGAGTTCCTCGGCTACGAATCTTACTGGAATTATGCTGACAAACCGGGTTATTCCGGGACCGTCATCTATACCCGCGTTCATCCCCTGAACGTTTCCTACGGCATAGGAGTGGATGAGCACGACCACGAAGGAAGGGCCGTCACGCTTGAGTTTGATGACTATTACCTTGTCAACGTGTATGTGCCGAACTCCCAGGACGGGCTCCGCAGACTGGATTATCGTATGCAGTGGGAAGATGCCTTCAGGGCATATCTCCATAGTTTGGGTAAACCAGTCGTGGTCTGCGGCGATATGAACGTGGCGCACGAGGAAATCGATTTGAAGAATCCTGCCACCAACCATATGAATGCCGGCTTCACGGACGAGGAGCGCGCAAAGATGACCGAGCTGCTCGGAAGCGGGCTTGTGGACACCTGGCGCTTCCAGCATCCTGAAGAAGCGAAATACAGCTGGTGGTCGTACAGAATGGCGGCGCGCGAAAGGAACGTCGGTTGGAGAATCGATTATTTCCTCGTCAGCGAGTCCCTCCGCGACCGCATAGTCAGCACGGACATCCATAATGAGATTTTCGGCTCCGACCACTGCCCGGTAGAACTCGTACTCAAATAATGGAAGAGATCATTACCAGCGCGCAGAATCCCAAGATCAAGCGTCTTCTGGCACTTCAGCAGAAGTCGTCAGAGAGGCGTTCTGAAGGCCTTTTCGTGGTCGAGGGGCGCCGCGAGATCGAGCATTGCATCGAGGCGGGATATGAGATTGACACGCTTTTCGTGTGTCCGGAAATATGTGACGTCATTCCCGGCGGCGACCGGACATCTAAGGTGTTCAAGGTCTCTCCGGCAGTCTACGAAAAGATCGCGTACCGTTCCGGCACGGAAGGGTTGATCGCCGAGGTGCGGACCAAGAGTCTTGGGCTGGCAGACCTTCAGTTGAGCGAGAATCCGCTGATAGTCGTTCTCGAGAGCGTGGAGAAACCGGGTAATCTTGGCGCGGTTCTTCGCAGCGCAGATGCATCGGGAGCAGATGCCGTGATAGTCTGCGACCCCTGGACGGATCTCTATAACCCGAACCTCATACGAAGCGCCATAGGCGCCATCTTCACAGTTCCGTGTGTGGCGTGCAGTTCAGAGGAGTGCATAGCCTTCCTCAAAGCGCGCGGTATTAAGATCTTCACGGCCCAGTTGCAGGACTCTGAGCTTTATTACGATACGGACTTCCGCGGCGGCAGCGCCATCGTTATGGGCACGGAATCCACCGGCCTGACCGACATCTGGCGCAAAGCTGCTGACGCGCACATCCGCATCCCTATGCTCGGCCGCCTGGATTCGCTGAATGTTTCCGTGAGCGCAGCCATACTTCTTTTCGAAGCAGTCCGTCAGCGCAATGCCTAAATTCGGCCTCATAGGGTGCCCAGCGGCCGGTTCTCTGAGTCCGGCTCTGTTCAAGGCCGCTTACTCCGGGCGCTACCCTTACGAAATAATCGAAGAGGAAGATTTCGATAAAGCCTTCAAACGCTTTCTTGCGGAGGACTTCAAGGCAGTGAATATCACCGCACCGCACAAGCGCGCCGCCGCGGATGCCGCCGACTGGCGGAGCCCCGACGTCGAGCGCATAGGCGCGGCGAATATCCTGGTGAAGAATCCTTCCGGCGAGGTCGAGGCCTTCAACTCCGATGTCCTTGCGGTCGCGCGTCTTATCGACGGACTCGATGCCCGCACAGCGATAGTCATAGGCCTCGGCGGTGCCGGCCGCGCTGCCTTTGATGCCTGCCTGTCAACAGGTCTGAAAACCAGCGTCTTACGACACGATCAGGTCGGGGATGACAGGATTGAGGCCGACTTGGTAGTCTATACTCTTCCGAAAGCAGTCCCGGGTATTGAAAACATCAAGTGCAAATATCTGCTGGAGGCGAATTACCTCACACCGGCGTGCTCAGACCTCCCCGGAGTGGACCATTACATCTCCGGCAAACAGTGGCTCAAAGCCCAGGCGATCCTGGGTTACGGGCTGATGACCGGCGAGGAGCCCGACGCCGAGGCAATCACTTCAGCGATCTAGCCGCACTCCGGCGAGAAAATGCCCGAAATCTCGCCAAAATGACCGAAAAGTGGCAATCCGGCGAGAAAACGGTCAAAAACTCGCCGGAAACAGATTGTGGAAAAAAATTATTATATTTGTTTCACGTTAATTAAAACCAAATCTCAAAAACCAATGAAAAAAGTTCTTCTTACCCTCATCGCAGTCCTCGGACTCGGTCTTGCAGCTCAGGCTGCTTCCTACACAATCGACGAGCAGTCGATCGATGCAATGATCGAAATGGCAGAAGAAGTCAGCCCCGTAGCTCTTGAGGCTCAGGGAGCGACAGACGTCACCATCCACATCGGAAACGGTGCACAGCCTGTTATCGCATTCCTTCTCGCTCTCGTTCCTGTTACCGGATGGCTCGCAATCCATCGTATGTATATGGGAACCTCGATTCTCGCTGTAATCCTTAACATCGTCACCGGCGCAGGCTTTGGTGTTGTCTATGTCATCGACTGGGTAATGCTCCTGATCGGCGTGCTTGACAACAACATCGGCCAGTATTGCAACAACGGCCGCTGGCTGATGTGGGCAGACCTCATCTAATGCGAAAATCTCTCCACGGTCTTCTTGCAGTAGTCTTCCTCCTTCTCAGCGTCCAGGCCTTCGGCCAGCGCAGGCTTTCAGCCGATGTGGAAGTGAAGACGGTAGCGGGAAAAAGCGTGGTCACAACCACCAAGAGCGTCTATTGTGCAAACAATGGACGCTTGGTGGTTTGTAATCACCGCCCCGTCGAGTACATCCTCGAGACCAATATAAACGGAGAGACAAAAATCTACTTCCCGAAGACTAAGGAAGTAATGGTGGACAACCAGGGGCTTGCCAGCGCAAAGGACGAACTTCTGGCGATATTCCTCCTCGGCCGTATCGAAGACCTCGGCGTGGGCCTCTACGGCTACAAACTCCAGAAGACGGAATATGTGGAGGACGGCTTGATGAAGAAAACCTTCAAGTGTATGGACCCGTCGATGCCGCCTTTTACCGAGATAGTCTACGGTAAGGACTATCTCCCCATCTACAGCGCCACCCTTACCGAAGACGGCCACGTGCAGACAAAGGTCTATTATTCCCACTACGAGACCGTCGGTTACGTGCCGTTCCCGCATAGGCAGACCCAGATCACCTACAATTCTCCCAAAGATTCGACCGTGGTCAGAACGGTCTATTCGAACATAGTGGCCGACGGCGACGACAAAATGTTCGATTTCAAGGTGCCTGCCGATGCGAAACCTATGGATCTGAACACCCAAAAGATGCGGTAATGCGCAAGGCCTGCCTCATAGCTCTGCTGCTGTCGGCGGCTGTCGCTGCCTATGGCCAGGCGGACCGCGACCTCGTGCAGAAAGCCCTCGAGCAGGCGCAGATCGAGCGCAAAGACACCTCAAAACATAAACTATATCATCTGTTCCGCGATCAGATGCGCGGGCAGTGCTACTATGCTCCCGAGTGCGTGGAATTCTTTCCGCAGGCAGTAAAGGAACTCGGCCCCATACGCGGCACACTCTCCACGCTCGACCGCCTGACCCGCTGCACCTACATCGGCACCGCCACCTTCCCCCGGGAACTGAGGGGCAAAGACGGACGCATCCACGAAGGAACCGAAGCCTACAGGAGGAGGCGTAAGGAGAAATGAAACGCCTCCTCGCCATCATAGTCCTGCTGACGGCCACGCTAAGCGCTAAAGCCCAGATAGGGAAGGACGTCGAGTTTATCGACTATCTCATCGGCAACAATCTGACTAAAGACGCGTTGGCCTGGATGGACGGCAATAACTATGCGCCGTCCGACACCCTCGATTTCCTGAAAGGCCTGACGCTCTACACGGCGAACAAACTCGACCTCGCGACAGAAAGTTTCGCGAAGGTGCCGGCGACATCGCCCTACTACGAACGCAGTCTCTTTTTCGGCGCTGTCTCGCACGCATATCTGGGCAACTATGGAGAAGGCTTCAAGCTGATTCAAAACTCGAGGGACTCTGAACTTAAACAATATGAACTCGCCGCCTTCAGCCTGTTGCTGGACAATAAACAGTCATACGAGCAGGCGGCAAAATACTTCACGTACAACGACTACTCCCTGAACGAAGGGGAGAATATCTTCGGCAAAATCTACGACAGCCGCTATAACGAAAAACAGAAGAGTCCCGCGCTGGCCGGCCTGATGTCGGCGGTGATACCGGGAGCGGGGAAGTTCTACGCCGGACGGAAGGACGAAGCGTTCGCGTCGTTTTTCACCGTCGGTATCTTCGCCGGCCTCACGGCTGAATGTTGGATAAAGAAGGGTCCGAAGGACTGGCGGACCATCGTGTTCGGCACTCTGGGTTCGCTCTTTTACATAGGCAATATCTACGGCAGTTATATGTCCGTCAGCATATACAACGACAATTTAAGAAATGCGCAGAACAGCACTATTGTGTTTAATTTGCACGTTCCTATTCGCAATTTGCAATAGCCTAAATGCGAAAGACGTGACGGATTCGCTGCTTTTCGAGGCGGCGAAGTGCGAGCGCATTGTCTTCGAAGCCGCAAATCCGGGTGAGGTGAACGAAGCGCTGCTCTCAAAGGCCGGGCTCTACAAGCAGGCCGGGCTCTACAAAGAAGCGCTGCAGACTCTCGAGCGCGTGCGCCTCTATATGGTCAAGGCTGACCTGCGCACTGACGTTATAGTGCAGAAGTCGCTGCTGGCTTTCCTTGCAGAGGATTACGACGCTTCGCTCAGTTATCTGGACGAGTTGGGCATCGAGACAGGCTATGTCGAGCCTAAACTGAAGAAAGACTGGGTGGGAATGGTCTTGACCTTCCTCGTGCCTGCCGGTTACATCTATGCCGGCGCGCCGGGGGAGGGGGCGGTGAGCACCGCGATGAACGCCGCTTCCGTGGTGTGGATCGTCACGCAGCTGAACGCCGGCCTGCCCGTCACCGCCCTCCTCGGCGGCGCGCTGGCTCTGAGTTACACCTACCTCGGAGCACAAGAAAGAGTTGCAGAGCTTATCGCTGACCACAACTCTTCCAAAGTATCTGACGCCAAGCGCGACGCTGCCGCGCAGGCTTTACTCGGACTTCTCTGAACTTAAGGCCTTTTCCGGTTTCATCTGAGGGAAGAACAGCACATCCTGGATGGCTGTCTGGCCCGTCATAAACATAGTGAGGCGGTCGATGCCCATTCCAAGGCCCGAGGTCGGCGGCATTCCGTACTCAAGCGCGCGGACGAAGTCCATATCGATGTACATAGCTTCGTCATCGCCCTTCGTCTTAAGCGCAGCCTGCTCCTGGAACCTCTCGAACTGGTCGATAGGGTCGTTGAGCTCAGAGTAGGCGTTGGCCAGCTCCTTGCCGCATACGAACAGCTCGAAACGCTCGGTGAGGGTGGGGTCGGTGCGATGGCGCTTCGTAAGCGGGCTCATCTCCACCGGGTAATCGATGATATAGGTGGGCTGGATCAGGTTCTTCTCGCAGTACTCGCCGAAGATGGCGTCGATCAGCTTGCCCTTGCCCATAGAAGGAGTAATCTCCACATTCAGCTTCTTGCAAGTCGCGCGCAGCTCCGCCTCGTCCATACCCTTGACGTCCACTCCCGCATACTCCTTGATAGCTTCAAGGATAGGAAGCCTGCGATACGGGCCGGCGAAATCGACCTCGTTACCCGCGATCGAAACCTTGGTTGTGCCGTTGACCTTCAGCGCAATCTTCTCGAGCATCTTCTCCACGAACTCCATCATCCAGATGTAGTCCTTGTAGGCGACGTAGATCTCCATACAGGTAAACTCCGGATTGTGGGTCTTGTCCATACCCTCGTTGCGGAAGTCCTTTGCGAATTCGTACACGCCGTTGTAACCGCCCACGATCAGCCTCTTCAGATAAAGCTCGTTCGCGATACGCAGATACAGGGGAATGTCGAGCGCGTTATGGTGCGTGATGAAAGGACGTGCGGTAGCGCCGCCGGAGATGCTCTGAAGGATGGGGGTCTCCACCTCGAGGCAGCCGGCTTCGTTGAAGTACTCGCGCATCGTAGCGATGATCTGCGCCCTCTTGATGAAGGTCTCCTTCACCTGCGGGTTCACGATAAGGTCCACATACCTCTGGCGGTAGCGCATCTCCGGATCGGTGAAGGCGTCGAACACCTGTCCGTCCAGTTCCTTCACGATTGGCAGCACGCGCAGCGACTTCGAAAGAAGCGTAAGCTCCTTCGCGTGTACGCTGAGCTGACCTGTCTGGGTGAAGAACGCGAAGCCCTTGATGCCGATAATGTCGCCGATGTCGAGGAGTTTCTTCCACACCGTGTTGTACATAGTCTTGTCCTCATCGGGGCAGATCTCGTCTCTCTTAACATATATCTGGATGCGTCCGCTTTCGTCCTGAAGTTCTCCGAACGATGCGGCGCCCATAATTCGCCTGCTCATAAGGCGGCCGGCGATGCACACTTCCTGGAAGTTTCCTTTCTCCGGGTCGAAGCCGGCCTCGATCTCCGCGGCGTTGGTGTTGACCGGATAAAGGGCGGCGGGGTAGGGCTCGATTCCGAGTTCGCGGAGTTTGGAAAGCGATTCCCTTCTGATCAATTCCTGTTCACTGAATTCCTGTACCATATTATATAATGTCTTCTCTTTCTTTGATGTCCTTTACGCGGAGCTGGATGGTGCTGTTTCCGCGGTAGTAGTTTTCCACTATCGTGTAGCATACGTCGAACGGGTTGCCGTGGCGTATGTACTCGTATTTGTCGGCCATATTGAACGCAATAGCCGGGATGGCGCGCGAATAGTCTTCCTGGATGAGGTCGAGCTTCAGATGCAGTCCGCCCGCGCCCACCTTGCGTCCGCTGCCTTCGTCGCACACGGCGTCGGTCTCGAACACGGGATTGTTGTTGCCGGGGCCGAAGGGCTGGAACTGCTTGAGGATGCGGAAGAACTTGGGGGTAATCTGAGCGAGGTCGATTCTGGCGTCGATGTCCACCACGGGGGTGAGCATTTCGTGTGTAATCTTTCCCTCGATGAACTCTTCCATACGGCGGGCGAATTCGGGGAGATTCTCCTCCTTCATCGTAAGACCGGCGGCATAGACGTGTCCGCCGAAGTTCTCGAGCAGGTCCGCGCAGTTCTCGATGGATGCGTAGAGATCGAATCCGGCCACGCTGCGGGCGGAACCGGTCACGAAACCGTTGGACTTCGTATGAACGACCGTGGGCTTGTAGTATGCCTCCACCAGGCGCGAAGCCACGATTCCGACGACACCCTTGTTCCACTTCGGGTTATAGACGATGGTCGCGTTCTTCGACGCTATGCACTTGCCGCTCTCCACCATATCCAGCGCTTCCTGCGTGATCTCGCGGTCTATATTCTTGCGCTCGTTGTTGTTTTCGTTGATCTGTTCGCCTATGCGGATGGCCGTTTCCTTATCGGGCGCGGTCAGCAGCTGCACGGCCAGACGGCCTGTCTCCATACGTCCGGCTGCGTTGATGCGCGGGCCGATCTTGAAGACTATGTCGTCCACGGTGATGTGCCCGAGCTCGAGCCCGGACAGCTCTATCATCGCGTGCAGACCGTGGCGGGGCGATTCGTTGAGGCACTTCAGGCCGAAGTGCGAGAGCACGCGGTTCTCGCCGACCATACTCACCAGGTCGGAGGCTATGCTCACGACGAGCAGGTCGAGCAGCGGCAGCAGCGTCTCGAAGTCGATCCCGTGGCGTTTGCTGTAGGCCTGCGCGAGCTTGAAACCCACGCCGCAGCCGGACAGATCGTCGAACGGGTAGGTGTTGTCCTCGCGCTTGGGGTCGAGCACGGCCACAGCCGGGGGAAGCGACTCATCCGGCAGATGGTGGTCGCAGATGATCATATCTATGCCCTTGCTCTTCGCAAGCGCGGTCTTTTCGATGGCTTTGATGCCGCAGTCGACCGTGATGATAAGCTTCACGTCGTTCGCGGCGGCCCATTCGATGCCTTTCTGCGACACGCCGTAGCCCTCGTCGTAACGGTCGGGGATGTAGAAGTCCACATTGGGGGTGAACCTGCTGAGGAAAGAGTGGAGAAGCGCAACGGCGGTGGTGCCGTCCACATCGTAGTCGCCGTAGACCAGTATCTTCTCGCCGCCCTCGATTGCACGGTCGAGCCTGTCGACCGCTTTGTCCATATCGTTCAGAAGGAACGGATCGTGGATGTCTTCGAGGCTTGGACGGAAGAACTTCCTGGCCTCGTCGAAGGTCTCCACGCCTCTTTTCACGAGGAGGTCGGCAAGCACCTTGTCGATGCCCACCTCCGCGCTGAGACGCTCAACCTTCTGCGGGTCGGCGGCTTCCCGGACTTTCCAAATGCTCTCTTTGTTGCTCATTTATACTGTTTTATTTTTTCTTCAATCAAGGGACGGATTTCCAGCGCAACTTCCTGCGGAGTCTTTCCGTCCGTGACGAAGGTCAGCGCGGCCATTTCGTAGACCGGCTGGCGTTCCGGGCCCCATCTTCCTTCGTTCAGGCGCCTTTGAAGCTGCCCGAATGAGGTCTTGAGATACACGCACAGCGTGTCTTCAAGGATAAGACGGCGTACCGATGTCGTCATTATAGTTCCTCCACCCAAGGCGAGGATCAGGTTTTCACCCGTAAGCTGATGCATTATCACCACATCCCTCAGGGCCTCAGCTTCCACAGCCCTGAATCTCGTCTCTCCGTCCTGCGCGATTATCTCGCCCACGGATCTTCCTATCTTCCCCTCTATGTAACTGTCCAGGTCGATGAACTCCCATCCGAGGAGCCCGGCAAGCTCACTGCCTGTCGAGCTCTTTCCCGAGCCCATATAACCTGTCAGCGATACTATCAAAACAGCGTCGGTTCTTCAATCGTTATCTCCGGAAGGTCATTCAGGTCGATCTCCACTCCGCCTGGAATATCCTGTCCCAGATCCGTTCCCAGATCAATGACGTCGTGCGGTCCTTCTTCCTCCGGTTTCACATCATCCTCCGGTTTGTGCAGAGGCTCGATAAACTCGACCTTCTTCACATCGAGGCTGTGGCATTTCTTGCCCTTCGCTCCGACACCCTTCTTCGCAATCCACTCTTCGGCGTCAATCGCCTCCGGCTCCCTGTGCGCGTGCTTGCCGCCGAAGGTGACGAGATACTGCGGATGCAGGTCGTCGCTCAGGCCGATAAGCTTGGACTTGGGCCCTTCGGCTATGAAGCTCAAGGGATTGTTGTCGCTCACTATGAACGAGAAGCGCTTCACGTAGTAGGCCTTCGCCGCGCCGTCGTAGTAGAGGGCGGTGTAGGTCTTCTCCGGGTCGAACTTCTCGATTATGAGTACCTCTCCCTGGTATCTGTTGGACACGTCGAAGGAGGTGGTGTAGAAGGTTCCGTTGGTGAACACGGCGAGCACCTTGTCGTTCGTGTCGAACGCTCCCAGGTACTGTCCGCGCTCTTCGTCGTTGAGCTTCTGGATGTAAGCGTCGTACCAGATGTCCTTGCCCGCGATAGTCGACACACCGGCCGACTTGAGGGTGATCTTCTGGATCTGGTACTTGCTCACCAGGTTGCCCCTCGAAGCCTTGCCCTTGATGGCCAGGGAGCTGAAGTCGTACTCCCAGGCGGTCTTCTTGAGCTTGGCGCGGGGTCTCAGCTGTATCTTCACGGTTTCCGCTTCGCCGTTGTGGTTGGCGGTGAACCAGACTATCTTCGATCCTTCCTTGCCGGTGGTGATATCGTACTCCTTGTCGCGCGTCACCGAAGTGATGGCGAAACGTTTGGCATAGTAGATCGAGCTCTTGCCTTCACGGTAGATCACATTGTAAATCGTGCGCTCGTCGTTGCGTACGAAGATGCCCACATAGAGGAGGTCCTTGCCGAAGAAGGCCTTTTCCTCCACCTTGGTGACCTTGTACACGCCGTCCTTGCGGATGACGATGACCTCCGAGATGTCGGAGCAGTCGCACACGAACTGAACTCCCTCCTCCCTCTTCAGGCCTATACCCACGAAGCCCTCAGCCATATTGGCATAGAGTTTCGCGTTGTTGTTGATGACCTTGTTGGCCGCGATGGTCTCGAAGCCGGTGAGTTCGGTAAGGCGCGGGAACGCGTCGCCGTATTTCTTCTTAAGCGACTTGAACCAGTCGATGGTGTAGCGGACGATGCCCTCGATATTGTCCTGGACTTTGCGCATCTCGTCCTCGATTGCAAGAACCTTTGCGTCCAGTTCCTTGGCATCGAACTTTGAGAGTTTGCGTACCGGTTTGTCCACCAGGCGGTCGATGTCCTCCATCGTAACTTCCTTGCGGAGCACACCTTCGTAGGTCTTCATCTTCGCGAGGACCGCGTCTTTCTGGTCGTCCCAGGTCTTGAATGATTCATCCTCAAGTATCTTGTAGACCTTGTTTTCGAAGAAGATGCGCTCGAGCGAGGTGAGATGCCATTCCTTTTCCAGTTCGCCGAGCCTGTACTGGAGCTGCTGCAGGAGCAGGTCCTTGGTGTGCTCGGTGCTGTACTCGAGGACGTCGTGCACCGAAAGGAACTGAGGCTTGTCGTCCACGATCACGCAGGCGTTCGGGGCGATGGTGGTCTCACAGTCGGTGAAGGCGTAGAGGGCGTCGATGGTCTTGTCCGGCGACACGTCGGCAGGAAGGTGGATGATGATGTTCACCTTGTCGGTGGTCATATCATCGATCTTCTTGATCTTTATCTTGCCCTTGTCCTTGGCCTTTATGATGGATTCCTTGATGAGTTCGGTGGTCTTGCCGTAAGGGATTTCGGTGATGGCGAGCGTGCCCTTGTCCACCTTCTCGATGCGGGCGCGGATCTTCACCATACCGCCGCGGCGGCCCTGGTTGTATTTCGAGCAGTCCGCGAAACCTCCGGTGGGGAAGTCGGGATAGAGCTCGTAGGGTTTACCCTCGAGGATGGCGATAGAAGCCTCGATAAGTTCGTTGAAGTTGTGCGGAAGTATCTTCGAAGACATACCCACGCCGATGCCTTCAGTGCCCTGGGCGAGCAGCAGAGGGAAGCGGACCGGGAGCTCGGTGGGCTCCTGGTTGCGTCCGTCGTAGGAGTTCATCCAATGGGTGATCTTCGGGTCGAACACGACCTCCTTCGCGAACTTGCTCAGGCGCGCTTCGATGTAACGCGGAGCGGCGTTGGAGTCGCCCGTGAGGATGTTGCCCCAGTTACCCTGGCAGTCCACGGTGAAGCCCTTCTGGCCCAACTGCACGAGCGCTCCGAGGATGGAGGCGTCGCCGTGCGGGTGGTACTGCATCGCCTGGCCCACGATGTTGGCGACCTTGGTGAATCCGCCGTCGTCCATCTTGTACATAGCGTGCAGCACGCGCCTCTGCACGGGCTTCAGACCGTCCACGATGTGCGGCACGGCCCTGTGCAGGATCACATACGAGGCATAGTCGAGATACCAGTTCTTGAACATCCCCGAAAGCTTGAACTTCTGGGCGTCGCTGCCCAGGAGCCGGTCGTACTTGCCGGACTCCGCAGTTTCATCGCCTTCCACGGGGGCTTCGAGCTCGTCCTCGCTTATCTCTTCGATGATATCTTCGTTTTCTTCGATCATACTTGTCGTTAGTCTTCGTAACCGAACTTACGCAGTTCTTTCCTGTTCTCCCTCCAATCCGGATCCACCTTCACATAGATGCTCAGGAACACCTTCTTCTGGAAGAAATCTTCCATATCGATACGCGCCTGGGTGCCGACCTTCTTGAGGCTCGCTCCCTGCTTGCCTATCACTATCCCTTTCTGCGACTCGCGCATTACATAGATGACGGCGCCTATGTCGTATCTCTCCGCTCCTTCCTTGAAGCTCTCTATCTCCACCTGGCAGCAGTAGGGAATCTCCTGCTTGTAGTTGAGGAGAATCTTCTCGCGGATTATCTCCGAAGCGAAGAAGCGCAGGTTCCTGTCCGTAAAGGTGTCCTGGTCGTACCACGCCGGGGCTTCGGGAAGCTTTTCGACCACCGTCGCGAGGATGGTGTCGAGGTTGAACTTTTCCTGGGCCGAGGCAGGGATGACCGTCGCCTGAGGGACTTTTTCCTTCCAGTATGCGAGGATGTCCATCACCCTCGCCTGGTCGCTGATGTCTATCTTGTTCACGACAATTACAACCGGGCAGGCCAGCTTGCTGAGCTTGTCCACATACTCGCTGTTCTTGTCGGATTTTTCCACCGTGTCCGTCACATAGAGGATAACGTCCGCGTCGCCGATGGCGGCGTCCACGAAATTCACCATATCCTCCTGCAGACGGTATGATGGCTTAAGGATGCCGGGAGTGTCGGAGTAGACTATCTGGTAGTCTTCTCCGTTCACTATTCCCATTATCCTGTGACGGGTGGTCTGCGCCTTGGCGGTGACGATGCTGAGCTTTTCGCCCACCATCGCGTTCATCAGCGTGGACTTCCCGACGTTCGGGTTGCCGATAATATTTACGAACCCGGACTTAAACATATGCACCCATCTTGAGGATGTTCACTTCTCCTTCTGAGAGCTGACGCCATTCTCCCTTCTTGAGGCCTTTCTTGGTGAGGCCGGCGAAGTAGACGCGGTCCAGCGCGCGGACTTCGTAGCCGAGGCTTTCGAAGATGCGGCGGACTATCCTGTTCTTTCCGGAGTGGATCTCTATTCCGAGCTTGCGGTGGTCGTCGGCGTCGATGTACTCGAGTTCGTCGGCCTTCACTTCGCCGTCGGAGAGGGTGATTCCGGTAAGGATCTTACCGCAGTCTTCCTCGGTGAGGGGCTTGTCGAGGCTCACCTGATAGATCTTCTTCTTGTCGTAAGAAGGATGGGTGAGGCGCTCGGCGATCTCTCCGTCGTTGGTGAACATAAGCACACCGGTAGTATTCTTATCGAGCCTGCCCACGGGGAACACCCTGTACTGGCAGCCCTTCAGAAGTTCCATAACCGTCTTCTCGGCGTGAGGGTCGCTGGCGGTGGTGACATAGCCTTTAGGCTTGTTCATCACGAGGTAGACCTTCTCCTCGCCCCTGAGACGCTCGCCGTTGAAGCGGACTTCGTCTTTGTAGACATTGACTTTGGTCCCGAGTTCGGTAACCACTACTCCGTTGACTGTCACGACACCAGCCTGGATGAGGGTGTCGGCTTCGCGCCTCGAGCACACGCCTGAATTGGCGATGAACTTGTTGAGGCGGACTTCCTCACGGATGGGGGACTGTACGTGGTCATTGTCCGAATAGCGGCTCTGGTCGGAGACCTGAGGCCTGCGGCTGATCATACGGTCGATGCCTTCCTGGGAAGCCCTCGAGAATTCCTCGCGCTTGCGGAAAGGCTTTTTGCCGAACTTGCGGCCGTTGTTGCCGCGGGTGTTGTAACCTCCCTTGCGGGCGTTGTCGCCCTGGGGACGGCCACCGTAGGGGCGGTCTCCGTGGGGATGATCTCCGTGCGGCCTCTGCGGGCGGTCTGATGAGTATGATGATCGCCTTTCTCCACCGTTGTTGTTCCTGTCTTGAGAGTGGAACCTCGATGTGCTGTAGGCGGGTCCTTCGCTGCGGTGCTGCGGCGCACCATTTCCTGAAGTTTTGCGTGGTCTAAGTTTTCGGCCGTTTTTAGAAAATTCTTCCATTTGTTATTTGAGTTTGAAAATGTAGGTGATCGTACCCTCCTGCAACTGGGGGGTATCTGCTGTTATATTAGTTACTTTGGTGAAGTGGGTTCGCATCGCTGCGTTCCTCGCCTCATTCCATAGATTTCTGTCGTCAACGGTTGTCCCCGGAGCTCCCGGAATAGCCTTCTGAACGTTCCCATAGACGTCCACCCAGATAGTCACGACAACTATGCCGTTCTCCTGAAGCTTGTACTCCGGCTTGATCAGGTCTCCGTCCACCTTGCGGCCTAGGAGGTGAGCATTGGATTTGCCTTCAGTGACATAGTTGGCGCTGTTGCCGTCTGCCTGACCGGCCTTGAACTTGTCTGACTGCTCCTCTGCGGCGTGGGCCGTTCCGGCGTTGCTGTCCTTCTTGCCCATACCGGGGAAGGCGGCACGCGGATCGATCTTCGGCTGCTCGGGCTCCACCGGCGGGGTGGGGACCTCCACGTCGCCGAAGTTGTCCGGCTCCTGCGCCGGCGTCTCGTTGGGAGTATTGTCCACGACGGGCGATTCGCTGCGCTGGACAAGTTCCACCGGCTTTCCGAGGTCTACCTGCTCGGCGACCGGTTCCTTTCCGTACTTCGGCTGGATTATCTCCTGCTCGTTGGTGAAGTCGATGAGGAAGGTCTGCTCTGCGGGCGGCGGCCAGATGTATTTGAGTCCGTGGAAGGACACGAAGCATATGGCCAGCGCGTGTACCGCGACAGCCACTATCGCACCGATGACGGTGCTGAGGGTGTTGCTCCTGCTCCTTCTTTTGAGGTACTCTTTCATCTGCTATTCGGGTGAGGTCGCAAGGATAACCTTGTAGTGGTTTCTCTTTGCGATATTCATCACTTGCACTATCTCTCCGATCGGAACGGTCTGGTCCGAATAGATGGAGAAAGTGGGGTCTTCGTCCGTCTGCAGAAGAAGGACCAACTGGTCTTCCACCTGCTCGAACGGGACGGGTTCCTGGTTGCCGTTGATGTGATAGGTGTAGGTTTCATCTCCCTGGTCCTTGACCGACACAGTCACCGTGGGCTTTGCGCTTACCTGGCCCGTGCTCTTCGGAAGGAGGAGCTTGAGGGCGTTGGGGTTGATGAGGGTGCTGGTCACGAGGAAGAAGATAAGCAGAAGGAACACGATGTCCGTCATCGAGGACATCGAGATGTTCGCATCAACTCTTGTGCTTCTCTTGAGTGCCATCTTTTATTCTTCTGCTGCGGTTTCTTTCTCTGCGGGTTCGTTGAGGAGATCCATAAACTGGATGGTGGTGTTCTCCATCTTCGCCACCACGTCGGACACCTTGGCGGTGAGGAAGTTGTAGGCGAAGTAGGCGAGAATACCCACGATAAGACCACCGACGGTGGTGATCATAGCGGTGTAGATACCTCCGGAAAGAAGGGTGATGTCCACATTGCTGCCGGCATTGCTCATATTGAAGAATGCCTGGACCATACCGATGACGGTTCCGAGGAATCCGATCATAGGAGCGCCTCCGGAGATGGCAGCGAGGTAGGGAAGACCCTTCTCGAGGCGTGCGACCTCGGCGTTGCCCACATTGTCCACGGCGGTCTGGATGTCTCCCAGCGGCCTGCCGATACGGTTGATGCCGGTCTCGATCATACGGGCCACCGGAGTGTCGTACTTGCCGCAGAGGGTGATGGCGGACTTGATCTTGCCTTCGTGGATGTAGTCCCTGATGTCGTTCATAAAGTTCTTGTCCACCTTTCCGGCCTGGGCGATCTGGAACCACTTCTTGCCGAAGATGAAGATCGCGATGACCGAAAGGACAAGGAGGACTATCATCAGCCATCCGCCCTTGGCTGCCATCTCGAGAATGGAGATGGACATTTCCTGCTGCACCGGAGCGCCTTCGAGGGCCTCTGCGCTAACTTGAAGTAAAGTTGTTAACATGTTATGATTGTATTTTGATTATTCAATTTCGATATGGTTCAGGTCTTAGTAAATCCTACTAACCCAATATCGCGCAAATATAATCATTATTCCCGAATTTCGGAAGTCTATTTCAAATGAAATAGGATTGTGTGCTGCCGCCGGGTATAAAAGCACAGGATGCCCTAATAAATGGGACATCCTGTGTGAAAATTGCTTAGGATGTCCCCAAAAATGGGACATCCTGCACGATTTATTCCACCGTTCCGAGCATTTCCTTGACGGTGATGCCGACACCGATCCACTTCTCGCCGTAGTCCTTGGTGAACTTGCGGAAGTAGGCTTTGTGGCCGACGCTGATGTTGAACCAGACGCCATTGTGCTGGTATAGATACATCACGGTCGCTGCGGGTTTTTCGGTGGTGGGAGGAGTGGTTATCTCTTCGCCCAGCTGGTCGCCGGCATAGCCCTTCGCTTTGTAGACCTTGCCGCCGTCGGCAGCCTTCTTCACGGCTTTGTAGACCTGCTGGAGGTAGGCCTCAACCTTGGCCGCGGGAATCTTGGTGATGTCCTGCCCCGTGTAGAAGAACGCTTCGTCCTTCATCGGATTGCTTTCCGAACGAGGGTCAGTTTTCAATTCACTTATTTCCGTCGCAAAGGCGGGAACGAGTTTCGCGGTCTCGAGACCGGCAAAAGCGAATTTGTCTCCAAGAGCCTTTTCCATGGCCTTGTTCTGGGCGCTGCACGGCACCACCAGCGCCGCTGCAACAAGAAGTAAAAGTATACGTTTCATATTAGTCGTCATAAGTAGGCGCGTTTTCAGTACGCACCAGGTTGCCATAATCATCGTAATAATCGATCTTATTGTCGAAAGTAAGGAAGGAGGGATCCCTGTCATCCCAGAGATTCCGGTACTTCAGAGGTATAATGACTTTGCCTGTCCTGATGCTGACCATTCCATAATGCTCGTCATCTTTGCTGACTAGCCAGCCGCCTGCGATACGGGAGAAAGTCGTGTACTCGAAAGGAAGTACTTCCTTGCCGGTTTTGACATTTACCAGGCCCATTTTCCCATTCTTCACAAAGGAGTATATGTCCTCTCCGTGGTAAACACCGTTCTGGTCGTCATAAATAAACGGGATGCGAACCTGGCCGCGATAGTTGACCGCTCCGGCGTGGACACTGCCATCGGATTCCTGCTTGTACAAGAAAATCAGGTCCAAGTCGGGGAAAGCGTCAGGATAGATATGGTGAACATTGACCCAACTGTATTTGTAAGGAAGGATCTGGCGTCCGTTTTCGTCGATAAGGCCCCACTTATAGCGGTCTTTTTCGTCGAAAGTGATCTTGGTGTGGGTATACCTGTCATCCTCGTCCAGATTGCAGTAACGGGGAGCTTCTGTAACGCTGTAAAGTCCGTTACCTGCCTCCCAGTAGCCGGTGTAGATTTTGTGATTAATGGCTATGGCTTTGAGTCTGCTGAGTATGGTCGCAGGATTGTATGAATAACTCTTGGAAGGCTTGACATACTCTGCCATCGCCTCTTGCTTTTGCCTTTCGAATTCCCTGATGGCCTCATCGATTTGGGGTTTGAGCTCGGGCTGCTCTTTGGCTACTTCGCGCAACTGCTTTATATCCTCCTCCATCTGCCTGAAAGACTCGGGGAGGTCCTGGTTTATCTCCTCCTGACCAATTTCGTCCAATAAAGTATTGTACTGGTCGAACAACTCCTGATTGTCCTCGCAAGTCTTTGCGGCAAACATCAAATACTGAATCGAGGCGTTGTTCCGATCAGCGCCATTTGATGCATAAAATGCAAGCTTGGAGACATTGAACCATGCTGGCGGTTCGGCTTCCGACTCATCCTGAGCGCGAGCCACCATACTCAATGCCAACACAAGTAAAAGTAAAAACCGTTTCATATTATTATCTAACTATTGTACTTCCCATTGAAGCCGAGAAGAATCCACCGAAGCCGTAGGTAATAACATCTCTGCGTGCGTCAATTCTTCCGACCTGGATATTTTCTGTTGTTACGTTGGCATATCCGGCCAGATCGTAATTGGTGCTCTCACGTTCTTTGAAATGATAGTTTCCTGCAGAATCGCGGCTTATCTCGACCTGCTCTTTTTCCTTTACGGCGATCAGATTGCCTGAAGCAAGTCTGGAGGCAAGTTCAATATCGCCCACTCCTTTCCCTATCCATTTCCCTGCTTCTCCCTTCAGAACGTTCATCATATACTGGTCCATGCTCTCGCTCCCCAGCAAAGTCTTAACCGGTTCG
>JAGAAF010000016.1 GCA_017615435.1 Bacteroidales bacterium | reverse complement strand
TACAACTATTACATTACGATTACGGAGAGCGGATTGAATCTAAGTGTTGTGGCGACACCCTGGGACAATGTCAATGTCTCCACGGACGATATTGTTTTTATGCCTTCATGAGGACTCGTAAGAACATATTGCTGCTGATGGCCGCGCTGATGGCGTGTGCCTGCCTGGGGATTCACGAACCGGAAGAGCCATTCTCCGGTCCTGGCAGTATCGTGCTGACGCTCAGTTCACAGGACGACATCACTCTGGAGACTAAAACTCCAGCCGAAGACCTTGCCGGCGGCCTTTCTTTCCGCAATGTGTTGGTTATCCTCACCGACAATTCCAATATTGTCGTCGGCAAAGAATACATCGAAGAAGAGGAAGTCGCCGGAGTCGTGACTCCTGTCAACACAAAAACGATTACCTTCGACGACCTCAATCCCGGCGATTATATCGCCTATGCCTACGCCAACATAGACAGGACGCAGTGGCAGAAGAGCAATGAGAGCGGAGAGCGGCTCAGCACTTACTACAGCGGCATCAGCATCGGAGACAATTTCAGCACTTATCTGAACCGCGAACTGGCCTCGCTGACCGCCGCGGGTACGGACGTGCCCGGCGCTGCGGGGGAAGCGATGCTTCTGACCGGGAAACAGCCTATTGAAGTCAATCTGACGGTGGTCCCCGCCACCCTCCATCTACTCCGCCCGGTAGTCCGTTTCAACGTCATAATCGACAACTCCACAGACTATGACGTAAGGGTGGACGCCCTGTCATTCAGCCACTTTAACCCGGATAAAGCCTTTATTATCCAGCACACAGACGGGAATGGTCATCCCGCCCTTCCCAATGGTGCGACCTATAGGGGAATGCCGGCCTTCTCCGGCCCCGTAACTGTGGAAGACGGAAGCCAACAGACGGTTTACTCGCAGTATGTCTACGAAAACAGTTCCCCCAACCCGTACAAAATTTTTGCTTCGCTGACGCTGCTTCGCAGTAACAATCCCAGCGATTATCTCGAGTTGGCCCTCGGTGAGAGGCCATTCGGCCCCATCAACTTTGCTACTCTGGATGCGATGGACGAGGGTGAGTCTGTGGATGTTCTGTTATTCAATCCCCAGAGAAACGTCCGCTCCGGCCGTCTGTTCTGTTACCTCAGTTCAGAAAATCGAATGGTATGGGAGAGTTCCGGCTATCAGCAATACGATAAACTATTCGGTCGGGCACAGGCGATTTACCAAGAAAAGACGGGAGTCGATGCCTATAACTACAATTCCGAGGGCGGTTACACTTATACTAACGCAAACGGTTATTCAAGTTGGGATGGAATTAATGCCCATGACGGTAATACCGGCAATACTTTCGACTACGCTGGCGCCAGGAGCACATACTTCCACACCATTACCAAGTCCGGTGGACTATATTCCATCAGCGGTCTGGCAGTAGGTAACGGCGTGGTTTCGGATTCTTCCATCGACAACCTCACTCTCTCCATAGGCAATCCTACCGGCACGCCTCTAAACAAAGTAACAGAGGGCGTTAAGCCCTATTTGGTACGGTTCCTGAATTCTCAAGGAAAGGCGCTCGTGGCTGAAGCGAATTATAGTGCCAACACTCCGAATAAAGTATCCTATCTAAGGTTCGACACGGCGAGTGAAAACCAAGACCGACAATTCCTCCTTTTCGGCAAGTATTGTTCCGGCGGCCTCCTCAACAGGCTGTTGAGCGGATCCAACCGTGAAGAAGAACTGACTTATATGTCCAGGAACGAAGACATAAATGTGACCATCAGCGTGTTCTATGCAGATCAGGACGGAACGCTGACTTTCAGGGTGGACAACGGTGATTGGACTTCTAACATTATCACCGCATCGCATATTTTTTATTGATTGAACGTATGAAAACAGGGATTTTCAAAATCATCCTTCTGATAGCCGCATGCCTCCTTCTGGGATCATGCGTTAGGGAGGTTGTGGGAGAACCCGTATCCGACGAAGGACAATTGATAGATTACGTGATCAACTTCGGCTCGCCGCAAGGCGCCCGCGTGTCCGTCTCCACCAAAGGTGCTCTAGGCGCTATGAGGGAGAGCAACGTGTTCAATCTTTACCTCCTCATTTTTGAGGGGAACGCAACTGACAGCAAGAAACTCTACGGACATTTCTTTGATTCCAGCAATCTGGGGGATACTTCCCTTTCCAATTATTGGACGGTGGACAACATGTCCAGCGACAACGATACCCCTACCAATGGAACCCTCCATATCAAGACTACCGCAAAAGCAGGTTGTACACTTGTTGCCGTAGCCAACATGAACCCTAACGACCTGGACGTGTCGTCCGGTCTGCTGTCCACTATCAAGACATACGGAGCATTGAAGGAGATTGTCGCGACACAGATCCACAGTGAAGTAACTGCTAATTCCGGCTATTTTATGATGACAGGGCAGGTGGACAATGTGGATATCACAGATGCATCCCACGATTATTCTTCTGTTCCGGCAAAGGCGCTTGTCCTGAAGCGCCTCTACGCCAAGGTCACCTTCAATGTTCAGATTAATCCCGGCTCGAACATCACGTCCTTCATCCCGGATAAATGGCAGGTTATCAATGTTCCTTCCTGCTGTTATCTGATGGAGAGAGATAAGAGTGTCTATGATAACGATTTTGATGCCGCATCTTCTGCGGAGGAATTTTTTAACACCGAAGCAGAAGGGTTTGAACCCGCTGTACTGACTAACGACAAACTTGCTGACGACAAGACTTATATCTCATCGCACAGTTTCTCTTTCTACATGATGGAAAACCGGTATGATGCATCAGCCGAACCTGCGGTGGCGTGGACATATGCCGACCGCGAGAAACAGGTGGCCGGCACGGGCTCGGAAAGGGCCTTTGCCTACGCCAACCCGTTTTCCACCTATGTCATCCTGTCCGGGAAAATCACAATGGACACCACCACGGAGCAAACGGACAACGCGACACTCGATGCAACTGTCAAGTATAAGATCCATCTGGGGAATTTCAACTTGAGTAACGGCGGCGCTTATGACAATTTCCTAACGCTCCGTAACCACAATTATGTGTATACCGTCTACATCAACGGAGCTGAAGATATAAAGATCGAGGCTAATGGAGGAGCTGAAAATGAACCCGGAGCTACTGGAAGCGTGGTCGTTGCCAATGAAACAGTCTTTACCAGCGACTGTCACTATAGTACCCAGGTAATTTCCTTCCACGCCGATTATCTTGACCCAGAGCATATCAGTTGGTATGTGGAGACGCCTTTCAACCCGGAGGGCATAGGCCCCAATGAGGTTGAGAATGACCTGTCTCGCGTCGACTACAAGTGGGTGGAGTTCCGCCTGAACGAAAAGGAGAACGGAGTGTACACCGACAAACGAGTATCGTACAAACCGCACGACTATGCCTGGCCGGAAGGAACGCCCGCCAAAAACAGGACTATGTATGTGGATGAACTGGTGGACTACCTGCTTATCCAGAGAGGTAAGTATGAGGATGATCCTGCCACCAGTGATTTTGATACGGATCCCGGCGCTGACGGCCCGAAACTTACTGTTACTGCCTTCGTCAATGAATATTATTATACGGTTCACCCCTTGAGCGGTATGCCAGACCCTTCGCTCTGGAAGGATTATGCTGTGAATCAGCCGATGCGCCGTATGCACATCCTCGCGACTTCAAAGAAGTCGGCTGACGGTGAGAGTTCCCTGATTGGATCGTCTTTTACCATTCAGCAGCGCTCCATTCAGAGTATTTACGCAATCCATGAGGCGGCGGACCTGCAATCAGCCTGGGGTATGGAGTTCTCGGACGACAGTTACGAAACCGGACTGAACGATTACTGGCGTAACAAGAACTTCGAGAATTGCGGCAATACCAGCCTAACTAACGGACGCCTGAACACTCTGAAATTATGGGGTGTTTTGGATCCCGATTGGCCTGACGGACCTCACGGATCAGGTACTGCAGCGACTCTTTATTGGGCAGATTTCCTAAACCTGCATGGCACCAACGAAACCGCCCAACTTTGGAGCAAAACTGATCCCGACAACCCGGACAAGAACGTCTACGACTATAACTATCTCCGTTACAGTTGCCTTTCCAGAAACCGCGACAACAACGGAAACGATATCATCGACCCCGAAGAAATCCGCTGGTACATGGCATCCGACATTCAATTGATCGGCGTCTTTATGGGTTCATACGGCATCGAAGGTGATGCGCGTATTTACCAGAAAAGCGCAGCGGATCAGGGTGGAAACAATGACGACGATTGGCGTCAACATGTTGTCGCAAGCAACCGTTACGTGTTCCCTCCTGGATCCTCGGAACTTAATGACCCGACCAAATGGCCCAACAGCAATGCATATGCGCGTGTCATATGGGCAGAAGAAGGTATTACCGGTAGTCATATCAGTTATAACAACGCCGGAAAGACCAGTAAGTTCAGTACCCGTTGTGTTCGCAATCTCGGGTATTATGTTTCTGGGAACGAGAGAATAGACATTACCCTGGGAGATCCAAGCATCGAGCCGCAGCCATACGTCACCACCATACGCAAACATCTTGAAAACGACGGGGTGACCGTAACCAGTCCTTATACCGGCAACTATGACGACAATACTTTCTATGAGTTTGACTGCTCCCGCATCAATGTCGCATCGCTCAGGGCCAGGGTGGACCACGAACTGGTCGGCCACGACGAAAACAGCCGCATGGCCTGCCTCTCAAGCAGTTTTGTGACCGCACCTCTTTCACAAGGCATAGACGTCAGGAGTCACACAAATCATTCTTTCAATGGCAACACCTATAACCTCATGACCTACAGGGGCATGAGCGAATATCTGGATGCCAGTTT
Source organism: Bacteroidales bacterium (assembly GCA_017615435.1). Next base: position 5,032 of record JAGAAF010000016.1, on the reverse strand, counting down.
CGGCGAGATGGAGACAGACTTTCACGTGTGTCCTCACGGGTACCGACTACCCAACATCAGGGAAATGGCCATTATCTGGAATGAACTTTCGGACTATTCAAGAGAAGGGTTGGGAGATTCCGCATATCTTGGCAGCGGAACCAGTACAGTCCCCTCTCGAACATACTGGTCCAAAGGAGTCAATGGTTCCAATGTAAAGGTCAACAACGCCTGGGGATGGGGCATGATCAACAACAAAATCCTGATGGCCCAACCCACTGGCAACACACATAAGATTGAAAAGCCTCGCTGCGTCCGCGACCTCTAACCCGCACACCTATATTAATTTTAAATACGCATTTGGAATTATGCTCCGGAAACATTATGTTTGCGGGGCATAATTATTATGTGCGCACAACTATGAAAACTTCAAGACGTTTTTCTCGAGGCGTGCTGAATCACGTCTATCAACGTACCGTTAACGGGTTCGTTATTTTCTACTGCATCAGCGACTATTTGGTGTACTTCACGACCTTGTGCGTAATCGCGCCCAAGTATCGAGTCAGGTTATTGATGGTCTCCCTTATGCCCGACCACATACATTTAGGGGTGATTGCTGATAGCGCAAAAGATCTATCCGGTTTTATGCAAGAGGTGAGCAAGTATTTTTCTTTTAATCACAATGAGGTTTGTCATCATTCCGGTTCGCTATTCCAAAGGCCATTCGGGAGCGCACCTAAATATGGTGACAAGGCCGTACGAACCACTCTGATATATATCGCCAATAACGGTCCGGAAAGGAAACTTGTGCAGAATGCGGAGGATTATCGATGGTCTTTCGTTGCATACGCTGCTTCCGACCACCCCTTTTCTGAAAAACTGGTTGTTCGCCGCGCATCAAGTAGAATGAGAAGGGCTTTATGTGAAGTCAAGGCGACTTATGCCAAAGGAAGACCAATGGACTATCGGCAATTGAAGCGCCTGTTCTCTTCTTTATGCAGGAAGGAGAAAGAGCAACTGACTGACTTTATTATTACTACTTATAATGTTATCGATTACAAAGCGGCCATCAGGTACTTTGGCGGCTATGACAAGATGCTTCTTGCTATGCACAGTACTACTGGCAGCGAACACGATATCAACGAAGTCGTTATAGGGAAAGATGATAAGTGCTATGCAAATATGGTCGCTATCTGTATGAAAGAATTGGGGCTGAAAGACATTCACGATGTCCTGGCGCTGGACGACGAAGCGAAAATGGAGGTCTTTAAGTTGTTGCACGCAAAAACTGACGCACTTTTAGAGCAAATCTGCGCGTTTTTGCGTATTCCATTCAAAAAGTTGAAATAGGCCGTGTTTAGCAACTGGCTGGCGTTCACTAAGTTACATAAAACGATGTGCCTCGATCGAGACACATCGTTTTGCGTATCCCTCAATCAGTCAGGGACTTACGAAACACACCCCGATGCGGGACGCTGGGACAGGGCAGAGTGCGGGGCTCGGGGCAGGACGGACGGGGGGGACCTTAGGGCTGGAAAAACAGGGTACGAGGGTACGAGGCTACGGAGCCGGGAACTACTGATCAATCTGGGAGTCTTTGAGGCCGAGGAAGTAGAGGATGCCGTCGAGGCCGACGGTTGAGAGGTTCTGCTCGGCGGTGGCTTTGACTTTCGGCTTGGCGTGGTAGGCGATGCCGAGACCGGCGGTGCCGATCATCGGGAGGTCGTTGGCGCCGTCGCCGACTGCTACCGACTGGGCGATGTTGATCCCTTCGAACTGGCAGAGGAGTTTCAGGAGCTCGGCCTTGCGACGGCCGTCGACGACCTCCCCAAGGTACCGCCCGGTCAGTTTGCCATCGACTATCTCGAGCTCGTTGGCGTAGACATAGTCAAACCCGAACCTCTGCTGAAGGTACTTCCCGAAATAGGTGAAACCGCCGCTGAGAATTGCGGTTTTGTAACCTACTCGCTTCAGGATTTTCATCATACGCTCGAGACCTTCGTTCAGCGGGAGGTTTTTCGCGATATCTTCCATCACGGACTCGTCCAGGCCTTTCAGCAGGGCCACGCGCTTGGTGAAGCTCTCTTTGAAGTCGATCTCGCCGCGCATAGCGCTCTCAGTGATAGCCTTCACTTGAGCACCTACGCCCGCGCGTTCTGCGAGCTCGTCGATACACTCGGCACCAACGAGCGTCGAATCCATATCGAAGCAGATGAGCCTGCGGGACCTCCTGTAAATATCATCCTTCTGGAACGAAATGTCCAGGCCGGGGCGTGTGCAGCCCATAATGTCTTTCTGGAACGCGATCTTTGAATCCTCGTCCACGTGGCCGCGGAGTGAAAACTCTATGCACGAGCGCGACTGGGGGTCGTGGCCGACAAGAGGCATACGTCCGGTCAAGCGGCGGATGGCGTCGATGTTGAAGCCGTGCTTCGCCGTGACGTCGGTGATGCGGGCTATGTCGGACGCATTGATCTGTCGGCCCAGGAGGGTCGCGATGTAACGGCCCTTGCCCTGACGGGTGACCCAGGCGTTGTAAGACTTGCGGGACACCGGAGTAAAGCGGATCTGTACTCCTAGCTCGGACGCGGCGAACAGCAGGTCCTTCATAATGAAGCCCGACAGTTTGGTGGTCGTGCGGAACAGGATGCCAAGCGTCACCGTCTGGTGGATGTTAGCCTGGCCTATGTCCAGAATGAAAGCGTCGTACTTCGCCAGAATGCCGGTCAGCGCGGCGGTCAGGCCCGGCTTGTCGTCACCGGAAATGTTTACCTGGATTATCTCTATGTCACTCATTGGAAAGTGTGTCTATGGGTTCGGGGGCGGTTTGGAGGGAGTCGAGCTGGCGGAGTTCGTCCTCGGAGAGTTCCTGGACCCGGTCGATGAGTTCAATATCTTCGCGGCGGGAGCCCAGTTCACGGTCGATGGCGCGCTTGCCGGCGCGGGAGGCGGCATCGGAGCCCTCTTTGTAGACGTTGCGGATGGTCATACGCTGATAGCGTATCATCTTATCCACCTCTTTACGGAACTCCGGCATATAGGCGTTCACGAACTGCGGCTTGATCAGCCTCCAGTCGATATGGTTGAAGTCGGGGCCCTTCAGGCGAACGCCGAACTTGATCAAAATCGGCGAGCGGAGTAAAGAGACTTTATAGTCAAAATCGCCGTCGAAGGCGTGCGTTCCGCCGAGCGAAAGCGAATATCGGTCGAGGTCCAGCCTGGTCGGGAATACACGCACCTTGCTGTCCGTGACGATACCTCCGATGTAAAGCGAATCTATACGTCCCTTGCGGCGGTCGCGGAACATCAGGATACGGGCGAGTTTCTTGAAATCGCCTTCCTGGTTCAGAGTCAAGTCCTGGCCCTTGATGAAGAACGCGCCATCCAGCGAACGAGGATGGATGCGGAACGACGTGTCAAGCTTGGTCGAGGCGCAGAAGGTGCAGTTCAGCAGGCCCTTGAACGAGCTGAGCATAGGCACCAGCGAATCCACAGCCGGCACCATCTCGATTATCTTCTCGGCGGTGATATCCTTCAATGTAAGGTCGAAGCCTGCGCCGATGTTCTGCTTGGTCTTGGTGCTGTAGAAGGCGTCCGCGGCGATGGAGCCCGCATCGGTGACGGCAGCGAGGTCGCTCACGAGCACAGTCCGCTCCTTCATCTGGATGCGGGCTCCGACCTCGCGGGCGTTGTAGTCCATATACTTCACCGCTCCGGCCTTCAGCTTCACGTCTGCAATGACGTTCGCCGGGATAACGAACAGCTTCATTCCCTCTGTATTCTCCGGCAGAGGCTCGCTCGTCACTTCCTTCAGGTATTGCTCGTCCGTCAGCGCCGAGGTCGTGTCAACCACGGCATCCTTTCCGACCTCCACAGCCGAGAGCAACTGATCCAGATTCAGCCAACGCGAGAATGCCTCCAGCTCAAGCCTGTAGAGGCCCTTCCCCCTTCCGACGAGCATACGTCTGAAGCCGCGCAGATATCCTTTCAGCTGCAGATCCGACTCTCCTGTGCGCACTTTAACGTTGTCGATCATCACCTCATTGGTGTTGAAGCTCGCGTCCATATCCTCCAGGCTGTTGCGCAGCGGGAACTTGGGAGTAATCACCACCGCGTGCCCGATATGGATGGAGCCGCGCGGGTTCCACGTCTTCACAAGTTCCGAAATCGAACTGTCCACCTGAACGTCTATGTCCGCTGCCCGGAAGTCCTCCTCACGGAGGAATTCGGGCATCTCCATACCCTCGCGGTGCGGCCTGCGGCGCGGGATCGATTCGGTCTTGTTGCGGGCGCCGGCGACTATCTTCACGTCGTCGGCCGCGACACGGCCGAAGGGCAGTTGCGCCCGCAGGCTCTGCGTGCTGACCGACGCGAGGAGGTCGGCTCCGGAACGGGCGAGCGTGCCGTCTGCCGTGAGCTTGATGTCGCCGTCGGCGACCATCCCCTCCGGCAGCAGCGAGCGCAAAGCCCGGAGCCGGGCAAGCGCGTCCGCGTCCAGGTCCACCTGCGGGTTCTCACCCAGCAGGTCTCGGCCGAGCACGGTCGCATCCAGCGTCAGACCGAGCGCCTTCAGGCTGAAGCCCGTGAGGTCTGCATCCAGGACGCCTTCCTTGGAGTTGGCTCCCTTCAGGTTGAATTCCAGCGAGCCGTCCTTGACCAGGTCCGCGAAGTAGAGATGTGTGTCCGCCAGGGTGAAATCCGCCCTGAAATGCGGCAGATTCAGCGGCTCCGGTTCCTTCTCTTCCTTCGGGCCGGAAGGCTTAAGAAGAGAAGTATCGGAAGGCATTACATTCGCGTAAAGTCCGAATATACCTGCGTCATGCAAATCGAGACATCCGTCCTTCATCAGCGACCACAGGTTCAACTGCGCTTGAATCTTGTCGACTGCCAGCACGGTGTCCTGGGTGACGGGCCTTGTCAGCGAAGTGCCATAGATGTAAAGAGAAAAGTCCGGGAGTGTCGATAAAAGCTTTACACGTATCTTGTCAACGTGCACTTTACCTTCGAGTACAGGTTCGGTGTACTTCGTTATCAACTTGTCCTTTACACGGGT
>JAGAAF010000015.1 GCA_017615435.1 Bacteroidales bacterium | reverse complement strand
TGGGAGATCGGATCCATCAGCGGCGGCGGCAGGTATGATAACCTCACCGGCATCTTCGGCCTTGCCGACATGTCCGGTGTGGGTATCAGCTTTGGCGCCGACCGCATCTACGACGTGATGAAGGGCTTGGGCCTGTTCCCCGCCGGCCTGGGCGAGGGCTCCCGCCTCCTGTTCGCGAACATGGGCGAGACCGCGTACGTCCTCCCCGTGGCGGCAGCCCTCCGCGCCGCCGGCGTCTCCGTGGAAGTCTACCCGGAAGAATCCAAGCTCAAGAAGCAGTTCGACTACGCAGACCGCAAGGGTATCCCCTTCCTCTCCATCTGCGGCTCGTCCGAAGCTGCCGAGGGCCTGATCCAGATAAAGAATCTCGCGACAGGCGAGCAAAAGTCCTTCCCCAAAGACGATCTCGCCGGAATCCTCGCATTCCTTTCGTAATCAATCATTACAAAAATGATAACAGCAGTTATTATCGTAGTAGTCGTGGTGCTGGTGGCACTGTGGCTCATCGGCGCTCAGCGCAAACTCGTCAGTGCAGACGAACTCGTAAAGAATTCCCTCAGTCAGATCGGTGTCCAGCAGAACAGCCGCTGGGATGCCCTGACCGCACTTGCCGAACTGACAAAAGGTTACAGCGAGCACGAATACAAGACTCTCATGGACGTGATCGGCCAGAGGACCATGATCGGCCGCAACAGCACCGCAGCGGATGTGGCCGCGCAGGAAGGCAGGATCGCCGAGGCGATGCGCCAGATCAACGTGGTGGCCGAGCAGTACCCTGCCCTGAAAGCGAACGAGACCTATGTCAAGACCATGGACGAAGTCGGCCGCTATGAGAACCAGGTCCGCCTCAGCCGTATGACCTACAACGACACCGTCACGAAGTTCAACCGCATGGTCAGGATGTTCCCGGACAGCATCGCCGCCGCGATCTTCGGCTTCCAGGCCAAGGACTATCTCGCCGAGCCGGACGGCAAGACCGAGATGCCTTCGATGAAATAATGCTCAGACACATCACTCTATCGCTGCTCGCTTTCCTGGCCGTCGCTCTGACGGTGCAGGCCGGCAGCATACGCAGCATCAGCATCAACGTCTCCCTGGACCGCGAGGGCAACGCGCACTTCACGGAAGTCTGGGATATCAACGCGGACGAGGGCACCGAATGGTACCTCGTGAAGAGCAACCTCCGCAACATGTCCGTCCGCGACTTCTCCGTCAGCGAGGGCGGCGTGCTGTTCGCGGACGACGGCGAGTGGAACGTCAAGCGCAGCCTCAGGCAGAAGGCCGGCAAGTACGGCATAGTCCACGGCAAAGACGGCGTGGAACTCTGCTGGGGCCTCGGCTCGATGGGCGACCACGTCTTCACCGTCCGCTATGTGATCACCGGCGCCGTGCAGACCCTGCGCGACTCGGACATGCTGCACATGCAGCTCGTCTCGCCCGGCCTGTCGTCCAGGCCGGAAAAGGTCAGCGTGAGGATAAGCGCGGAGGGCGTGCCGCTGACGGCCGACAATTGCCGCCTGTGGGGTTTTGGCTTCAACGGTAAGGCCGAGCTGGAAGACGGCTCCGCCGTGTACCGTTCCACCGAGCGCTTCAAGAGCAAGTCTTCCGTGATCGCGCTGATGCGCTTCGAAAAGGGGATCTTCTATTCCCCGAACGCACTGGACAGGGACTTCAACGATGTGCTGGAGTATGCGCTCGAAGGCTCGTCCTACGATAAGAGCATAGCTCTCGGCGAGGAAGACGAGGGCGACGACATCACCTCATTCGCGGTGGCTATTATGGCGCTGAGCTGGATTCTGACGTCCATCCTCCTGGTTATAATTGCAGTCAAGTCGCACTATAAGTCCATCCTCGGAGTTCCTTCGATGAAAAACGTGGACTGGTGCCGCGACGTCCCGTTCAAGGGGGACATTCTCGAAGGAGAATTCGTGTGGCGCAAGCTGATGTCTGGCGCTGCGCAGGACAGCCAGCTCGCCGGAGCGATGATACTCCGGATGGTGGAGCGCGACATCCTCTCAGTGGGCCGCGATCCGGACGACAAAGTCCAGTTCCACTTCAACGACAAGGCTACGTTCGAAGGCCTACCAGCCTGCTACAAAGGCCTTTACGATATGATGAAGGAAGCTTCCGGCGCGGATGAGATACTCCAGGACAAGGAGTTCTCCCGCTGGAGCAGAAGTCACTACCGCCGGGTCAGCAAGTGGTGCATCAGCACCTCCGAAGATGCTGCGAAACAGCTGCAGTCAGACTCTTATATGAGCGCTTCGGGCAAGTTCTCCGATGAGGGCAAATCCGAGGCCCGCAAGCTGGTCGGCTTCAACAAATTCCTCAAGGACTTCACCCTGGTCGGCGAAAGGACTACCCGCGAGGTCGGACTCTGGAACGACTACCTGGTCTTCGGAATGATCTTCGGAATAGCGGATAAGGTGGCGAAGGAACTCGCTGACATAGATCCGAAGGTGTTCAGCGAGACTGTCTATGCAGACCCGATGACCGCCCGTCAGATAATCTGGATGACCAACCGTATGGCCCACTCCATCACGAACGCCTCAGCCTCGGCCCAGATGAAAGCCTCCTCCGGGGGCTTCGGAGGTATGACCTCCTTCGGCGGCGGAGGCGGCTTCTCGGGCGGCGGCTTCGGCGGCGGAGCAAGATAAGTAAGATGCAGACACTGGAAGAAATAAGGGCGAAGATCGACGAGGTCGATGAGCGGATGGCGGAGCTGTTCGCGGAGCGCATTGCGCTGGCCAGGAAGGCCGCGGAAGTTAAGCGCGCGAACGGTCTGCCGATCGAAGACAAGCAGCGCGAAAAGGAGATTCTAGAGCGCGGAGCCGCAAAATTTGAAGGTGCCGGGCGCGAAGACTACCTCCGTTTCCAGAAAACTGTGATACAAATCTCCAAAGACGCCCAGAAACGATGAAAAACATGATATTCAAGCGCAGGCTGCCGATTCCGAAGGAGATAAAAGAACACTTCCCCGTGTCGGAAGAGGGCATCGAAGCGAAGCAGAGCAACGACGCCGAGATTCGCCGTATCATCACCGGCGAGAGCGACAAAATGCTCCTGGTGATAGGCCCCTGCTCCGCCGACCGCGAGGACGCCGTGCTTGAATACATTACTCGTCTGAGCGCCCTGAGAGAGAAGGTCGCGGAGAAGATAATGATAGTCCCGCGCATCTTCACCAACAAACCCAGATCAAACGGCGCAGGGTATATGGGCATGCTACATCAGCCGGACCCTAACGCCGAGCCGGACGTACTCCAGGGCCTTATCGCTCTGCGCAGACTGCACATGCGCGTGCTCAACGAAACCGGCTTCTCCTGCGCAGACGAGATGCTCTATCCGGAAGAGTATCGCTTCCTTTCAGACCTGCTATCATATGTAACAGTAGGCGCGCGATCTGTGGAAAACCAGCAGCACCGCCTCACTGCCAGCGGCCTGGACATTCCCGTGGGAATGAAGAACCCGCAGAGCGGCAGCCTTGCGGCGCTGCTGAACTCCATCAAAGCAGCCCAAAGCCCGCACACTTTCATCTACCGAAACTGGGAGGTGGAAAGCAAGGGCAACCCCCTCGCGCACGCCATCTTAAGAGGCTCGATAGACTCCGAAAACCGCCCCAAGCCGAATTTCGGTTTTGATACATTAGCCCGCCTGGCAGAGCTTTATAATCAAAGCGGTCTCAGCAACCCGGCGCTCATAATCGACACCAACCATGCCAACTCCGGCAAGGACCCCTTCAGGCAGCCGGAAATCGCAAAGGACGTCATTAGCGGGCGCGGCAAAAACGCTGCTGTAAAGCATCTGGTTAAAGGTTTTATGATCGAATCCTATCTGGAAGACGGCTGCCAGCAACCCGGCGGCGCAACCTATGGCCAGTCCATCACGGACCCCTGCCTCGGCTGGGAAAAGACCGAAAAATTAATCCTTGAACTCGCTGATATCTGGTAACAAAAATGAAAAAGATATTCTGGATCCTCCCGGCACTCGCGATGCTTTTCGCCGCCTGTCAGCCGGATGATATTGAGGGCGAAGGTCAGGCGATCAAACGCGAATTCCGCCTGAAGTCTTTCGACAATTATTCGTTCGCCTACAACGCGGACGGAACAGTCGCATCCATCACCGCGCCCGGTTTCAACAAGACCTTCTCCTACAGCGGGAAAAACCTCACTATCTTCAGGGACGGCGATCTGGAGGAATACAAGATCACCCTTAACAAAGACGGCTTCGCCACCAAAATCGAGTTCTCAGGCCACACCTGGACTATCGACTACAGTAAAGGCTTTATGACTAAGGCTTCCCTGGACGGAGTACAGTGCACGAGCCAGAAGATCTCCTCCAACAGGATCCAGTACTGGACCGCCTACGACCGCGACAACGACTTCTGGAAAATGAACGAAGCCACCTACCTCCCCAAGGTGAACGTGGGCCAGGTGCAGACAGACTGGGCAGAAGCGATTGGCCTTGACAGGTGGCTGTTCGAAGCTCGCCTGCTGGGCAACACTTCAGTGAATGTGCTCGAATCCGCGAGGTGGACCAACGCCGGTGGCAAAGACAAAAACACATCCGTCTACGACTACGAATACGACGTAAACGGATGTATAACTCAGGAAATCAAATACTACGGGGAGTGGAACGAGCTCGACATCGAAGGACTCCGGCGGCTCGAGTCACACACCTTCAGCTGGGAAGCTATTCCTCAACCTTAGGCAGCAGGGCAAGATTCGCGGCGATCTCCTCGTCTGAGGGGATGTAGTCGTTCATCGTACCGTTGTTGTACTGCTCGTAGGCTTTCAGATCGAAATATCCCGTGCCGGTGAGGCCGAAGACTATGGTCTTCTCCTCGCCAGTCTCCTTGCACTTCAGGGCTTCGTCAATCGCCACTCGAATGGCGTGCGAGCTCTCAGGAGCGGGCAGGGTTCCTTCCGTGCGCGCGAAGAGCTGAGCGGCCTCGAAGACCGAGGTCTGCTCCACCGCACGCGCTTCGAACAGGCCGTCCGCATAGAGCTGCGAGAGAATCGAGCTCATGCCGTGGTAGCGCAGGCCGCCGGCGTGGTTGGCCGAAGGGATGAAGTTGCTGCCGAGGGTGTACATCTTCGCGAGCGGGCAGATCTTGCCGGTGTCGCAGAAGTCGTAGGCGTACTTTCCGCGGGTGAACGACGGGCAGGACGCCGGCTCCACGGCGATCACGCGGTACGAAGCTTCTCCGCGCAGCATTTCGCCGATGAACGGACTGGCGAGGCCGCCGAGGTTCGAGCCGCCGCCCGCGCAGCCGATTATGATGTCCGGCTTGATGCCGTATTTTTTGAGCGCCGCCTGCGCCTCCAGGCCGATCACGGTCTGGTGCAGCAGCACCTGGTTCAGCACCGAGCCGAGCTCATAGCGATAGCCTTCGTTCTTCACGGCAGTCTCCACCGCCTCCGAGATCGCGCAGCCGAGGCTGCCGGTGGTCCCGGGGAACTCGGCGAGGATCTTACGGCCGATTTCCGTGGTGTCGCTCGGGGACGGAGTCACCTGCGCGCCGTAGGTTCTCATCACCTCGCGGCGGAACGGCTTCTGCTCGTAGGACACTTTCACCATGAACACCTTCAGGTCCAGCCCGAAGAACGCGCAGGCCATGCTGAGAGCGGTTCCCCACTGCCCTGCTCCGGTCTCCGTGGTCACGCCCTTCAGGCCCTGCTTCTTCGCGTAGTAGGCCTGGGCGATGGCGGAGTTAAGCTTGTGCGAACCGGAGGTGTTATTTCCTTCGAACTTATAGTAGATCTTCGCCGGGGTGCCGAGCGCCTCCTCAAGGAAGTACGCGCGCACGAGCGGCGAGGGACGGTACATCTTATAGAAATTCAGAACCTCTTCCGGGATGGGGATCCAGCGGGTGTCGTTGTCCAGCTCCTGCTTCACCAATTCCTTACAGAAAATGGGCTCCAGTTCCTCAGCCTTCAGGGGCTTTCCGGTGCCGGGATTCAGCAGCGGAGCGGGCTTGTTCTTCATGTCCGCGCGGACGTTGTACCAACTGGTGGGGATCTCTTCCTCGGCGAGGTAGATCTTATAGGGAATCTTATCCTTCATATTAACAATAATTAACCGACACTAATATAAGAATTATTTGTAATTTTGGGCCGATTATGGAAGAGAAAGTACTCGAAACGGCCTCCCTTGCCGGCCACATCCTGCTCGAAAACGGCGCGGAAATCGCGCGCGTGGAAGAAACGATGGAGCGCATCGCCCGTCACTACGGCGTTGTGGACCAGAACTTCTTCGTGCTGAGCAACGGCATCTTCACCACCGGCCAGACCGGGTACGCGAAGGTGGAGTTCATCCCCTTCAAGGGCGCGCAGCTCGAGAGAGTGGCGGCCGTGAACCAGATTTCGCGCGACATTGAAGCCGGCCGCTGGACGGTGGACGAGGCGCGCGAGCGGCTCCTGGAGATCCGCGCGAGCAAGCCCAAGGCGGCGTGGGAGCAGATCCTCGGGTCCGCCGTCGGTTCGGCCGGCTTCTGCATGATCTTCGGGGGCGGGCTGCTGGATGCGGCTGCCGCGTTCGTAGTGGGCATGCTCCTATGGACCTTCGTGGTCTTCGCGAGCGGGCCGCACATGAGCAAGCCGATCGGCAACATCGTGGGCAGCGCCCTCGCCACTCTCCTCTGCATCGTTTTCCATCGTATCGGCTTCGGCGTCAGCCTCGGAAACATGATCGTGGGCTCGCTGATCCCGCTGATCCCGGGCGTGGCGTTCACGAACGGCATCAGGGACATCGCGGACGAGGACTACATCGCCGGCGCCACCCGCCTGCTGGACGCGATTATGGTCTTTTTCTGCATCGCCGCGGGAGTGGTGGTAACTTTCATGGCGGCCTACCTGATCGAGGGGCAGATGATCCTCGTCAACGGCACTGAGCCGGACGCGCTGTCGGGCACCCTACCCATGCAGGCGCTGGCGGCCTTCATCGGCACGATCGGGTTCTCCGTCCTCTTCGGCGTGCCGCGCAAGAACTACGTCCAGACTGCGATCGTGGCCACAATCGGCTGGGTCGCCTATCTGGCGCTCTTCCGTTTCACCGTCCTCGGACCCGCGATCAGCACCTTCGTGGCCACGGTAATCGTCGCCTCGCTTGCGCGCATGTTCGCTTCCTGGTTTAAGACCCCTTCTACTATCTATCTGATTCCCGGAGTTTTCCCTATGATCCCCGGCGGCGGCATCTTCTGGACCACCTTCTTCCTGGTCTCCAGCCGCCTGAGCCTCGCACTCCACGCCGGAATGCTCGCCCTCGAAGTCACCGCCGCAATCGTCCTGGGCATCGTCCTCGTCAGCGCCCTCCCGAAACATTTATTCTACCGTCCGCGCAGGTAGTGGTCTACCTGGGCTTCGCCCAAGCCCAAAATGACACGCCTTCCGCAAAACGCCCTCAGGGGGCGAGTTTATGCGAGCCCCCGGTCTACCAAGGGGCTCGGCCTGGTTATGCCGAGCCCCGACCAAATAACGTAGACAGTCAACGGATTGGCAAATCTCACCCATCGCGCAAGCTGAGCCGCTCCTTCGAGCTCGGCGCAGCGCGATCAGCGGATGAATTGAGAATCGGCGCTAAAAACGCTGGTTTTGACGCCGGGGAGGAAGAAAACTGGCGATTCGGCGTCAAAAACGACCGAAATTACGCCGATTGAGGGGAAAAAGTTGTGAACGGCGGCAAAAAGGGTGAAAATGACGCCGGGAGAGGTTTTGAATTAATTCAAGATATGATCATGCTTTCCGGAACAGATATCGGAAAGCATATTAGATATTACCGGTTTTAATGTTGGAACGCTGAACTTGACAGTGTTGAATATTCCTTCTGCGTCCACATCTCCATATTCGTGAGACAGGAAATTGCGCATCCCGAAAACCATCTCCCATGGAACAGAATTGTAATTCTTGAACAGATCCATCCCGCAAAGGTTTCTGACTTTTACCAAGTTCTCCGTAATAAACTGCAAACTCATCCCACATGCACGAAAGACTGTCATACCAGTAAGATCAGACACGAAATCATCAGGAGTGGAGATTGAGGCACTCATTTGCTGCAACAAATCAATCTCATTCTCCACTGATTCAAGAAGAAATACCACTCTTTCTCTTTTAGGAAACATAGATGACATCCTTTTTAATTTGTTCAATGAAAGAAGTTCTATGATGTGCATTCGCGGAGATGAGATCCACGTGGCGGCCGAAGACCTTTTCCAATTGAGAGGAGACTTCAGAATAGAGGAAGAGATCAGGTTTTTTGAAGGAAACTATCAAATCAATGTCACTGTTCGGGCCAGCCTCATCGCGGGCAAAGCTGCCGAAGAGCCCTATGCTATCTATTCCAAGTTTACTTTTGTTGCATAAATAGTAAACTTTAAGTACTGAAATAATGTACTCCTTATCTAACTCGTTTCCTCCTCTGATATCCTCAAAACTAACGACCATCTTATAGCCCAGAGCGCCGAGAAGCCTGTTATACGTCTCCGGGCCTCCGAGCTGGCCACTTTCCACCCTAGACACCTGTGATTTACTCATTCCAGCGAGGATCCCGACTTGTTCCTGAGTCATTTTCCTCGCTTTCCTAAGGGCTTTTATGTCTACGTAAGAGTTCATACTTGTCCTTTTTGCAAAGCTACAAAAAGTTTAATAAATATGCAACTCAAAACGTGGGCGTGGAAACCCAGCTTCGGTCTACATGAAAACAGTGGTGTAGGAGTCGGTGAGTTGGCCGGGGAGGTGGCAGTGGAGCCAGGAGTGGGAGATGCCGACTAGTTTGCCGTCGGAGATGAGGAGGGTGATCATCAGTTCGTCCTGGGTGTTGGGGGCGCTCATGTTCGAGACGGCGTTGCCGATTGAGTAGTAGACCGGGACTTTGCGGCCGTCGGTGGTGGTGATGTTCGCGGCGTCCTGGACCACGTGGGGGTGTGCGCCGATGATGGCGTCTGCGCCGGCCTGGGCCAGACGAACGGCCCATTTTTCCTGCAGCGCGTTGTGCTTGAGCTGGTACTCGTCGCCCCAATGAGGGCAGACGAGCACGAAGTCCGCGCCGCGCTCGCGTGCCTTCTCGATCAGCGGGATGACGGCGTCGTTCTGCCAGCAGATGGTGTAGTCTGCGATCTCCGGGTAGCGGTTGGTGCCGTAGGTGAAGTTGACGATGCCGATCGTCTGGTCCTTCACGCGGACCAGCAGCGGATTATGCAGGGTGTCGCCCGGTTCCGCGCAGCCGGTGTAGCGGATGCGGCCCTCGGACTCCATCAGACCGTAGTACCAGAGCGTGCGCTTCAGGCCCTTGAGGCCCTTGTCGATTATGTGGTTGTTCGCGGTGAGAAACACGTCCACGCCGGAGTCTGCGACATACTCGGCATAGAGGTCAGGCGCGCTGAACGCCGGGTATCCGGTGTACGGCTCGCCGCCGAGCGTGAACTCCATTCCCGCTATCGCCAGGTCCGCCTCCCGCAGCGCCGGGGCGATCGAATCCAGGAACGGCGTGAACTCGAACTCGCGTATACTATTAGTAGTTCGCGCGCGCGCACGCGCGACCTCAATCTGCCCGGTGTGCAGCATCACGTCGCCGATTATGCGTACCATCACCGTGTCCGGCGCAGCCGCCGGCAGCAGCTCTGCCCTGCTCGGCTCCCCCACCGTCGGCTGTGTCCGGCCGCCTCGCGGCCCGCACCCCTGCAGGAGCAGGAGTGCGAGGAGGATTAGAGAAACAATCGGTCGGATAGTTCTCATTAATTCTTTTCAACTGACACTACGACATCGGTGATGGCAACCCTATTAGAATTTCTGCCAGACATCCTTATAGTCACGCTTGACGTAGTATTATTTCCGGAAGTCCATGTGCCCACAGTATTATTGGATCCTCCAGTGCTATATGAACCACCACCAGAAGTAATCGTGTACGATCCGGGATAATACGTTGTCGTACCTGATCTATAATAATTTATCACGAAGGAGGTTATGTGATAGCCCTCAGGCACAGACACAATGATGTCGGAGTTTTGATCCATATCCAGACGAGTACTTACCTTATTAATACTTGAGAACGCCACAGTTACGCCACCTTCGGTTTGAGTTTTGTCAGATGTCGAATAGTTAGTATTGGTAGTAGCAATCTTAACTGGTCCTACAAAGGTTAATGTAACGCGCCCGCTGTTGGAGTTTTCGGCCGAAAGTAATTCCGACAATGTTGAGGTAGCATAATAGTAGACATCAGCACTATTGTATTGACTGCTTCCTTTATATATGAAGTATACGGTTGCATCATCATCTACAATTGTGAAATCACTCAATGTGACAGTTTGGGCAGAACTGTTTTGATATGTGTTTGCATATCTTGTTCGGGCTTTATAGCTATACGTAGAACTGTTATTTAGATAAACATACGTTCCATTATTACCAGTCGAGAAATTAATAGGATTCGAATTACCTAGGCTTCTAATGTATAGAGCACTCACAGGAATAGAGAACGTTCCACGATTTGCAGTCACGCTCGCTGGCTCATAGTCCTCATGACTTATGGAAGCCGTACAAGGCGAGAAACGAGTGGTAGTTCTAACACTTATAGAGTAAGACGTATTTGCGCTTGGCGGAGTGAAGGTGTATGTTCCGTCACCATTAGCGCTTAGGTAAGCATTGTTCTGGACATTACCCTCAACAGGCTCCAAACCTTGAAGAGTGATTGTGATCGGCACGACCATACCGCTTTGATAAGTAAAACTGAAAGTCGTGGTTTTACCTATACCGACATCAATTGTGGAGGTGGTGAAACGTACGGCGGAGAACGAAGCGCCTAGGAGGGTCGTGGAAACCGTGTTCATGGCGTAGAGAGTCGGATTCTCTGTTATGTTCTCGGTGGTAAGTTTCACGGTAGCTATAGAGCCAATTGCGCCGGAACCAGTAAGGTGAAGTGTTATGGGAGACATAGTCGAGGTTGGATTACCAGTTCCCACATTATAGGAGTACTTATTGCCGGAAACGTGGCTAAGGGCCGTGGTAACCGGAGTCTCTCCGTCTTCCTTATACTGCGGCGTAAAGTTTATGAGTTCCACCGTGAAGATCGGAGGAAAAACTCGATTCGACGCTGACAAGCCTTTCTCTGCGGCCGCTGCTGCATTTGCACTTTGGCCAAGCGTATTATTGGGATCCCACCAGACGCAGGTATTGCCACTATGTGCATAATCCAGTGCGATTTCCAACGCTGTATTACCATGACGATAAACCGCTGTGGGAGACAAAGACAGCGTGGTGGAGCCATTAGCCGTCGTAAACAGCCTCTGTTCAAAGTTATAGAAGACATCACTGGAACTTGCCTCATTGAAATAAGCGTTGTGCACATACACAGTGCAAGCGTTTTCCGCAACAGTAGTTTTGAAATGGCAGTCAAATATCTTCCAGGTAGTATTCCCTATTCTGGTCGTAGGAAGAGCATCGTAAGCAGACTGGGTAAGAGTTTTGACGAAATAGTACGAAGGATGGTTATTATTAGGAATAATAGACGTGCCGTAAGTAACCGGAAGTGCATCGCCGTCCGGGGTCAGACTATAACCGTCCGGCTCGATGTCAAACTCGAGAGGGAACACGGATCGAGACAAACCGGAAGGGATAAGAATGCGCACAACTTCAGTCTGGCCAGATTGTTTCATTACATACTTCTGCTGACAAGTGACTTGCATGGTCTGACGAGGAGATGTCTTGATTATCACATTACGGGTCATCTCGCGTCCATTAAAGGAACCAAGAACCCTAATTGCCATAGTTCTCTCCTGTGTAAAGTAGTTATCAGAATCTTTGTAAGATTCGTTCAACAGGTACTTGACCATCGCCCATTTCTCAATACCTGTATCTTCAATCTGTGCCGCCGTCGCCGCAACCCATTCGTTGTGGGAACGGACATAGGGTATCACCTTATTATTATTATCCTTATCTACCCACACCTTATACTCACCATTTTCAACTGCGAACGCCAGAATACCTTGAGATTGAGCATCTGCAGGAGTAACCGGGGTGAAAACAGCAGTTGTCGTGTTTACCGTACCCACATCAATCGTCACCAGGTCTGGGTACTCTTTATTTGCGATATACTCAACCTCGTTTACGGTTTCATTTACATTGGTCGGTATATAGCGGAACATTACAAAGTCCTCCTGAGGCTTCACGTAGAACTTCTCGGTAAATGAAGTACCGATACTGGATTTACCATCAGAGATATTGATGAGGTTCTGGAAAGTAGGGTCACCAGACACCGTTGCCGAAGATGCTTTTGAAGCCTTGGAGATATCTGTTTCGCCAGATCCAGCTTCAATATTCAGGAGATGAACCGTGTATGTCTGATTGCGAAGCAGAGGGATGGAAATACCATCTGTATTAACGATATCCAAAGCATAGAACCTATCACCATCGGTATTCCCAAACTCATCAACTCGCTCTGCTTTGATAATAACCCTTGTAGCACGACGATCTGCAGAGGGGATCGTCCTTTCGTAGACGAAAAGCATGTTAGCTTCCGGATTCTCTGAATTCCAAGTCTGCATGTCGGCTTCTACCGGGACGCCTTTATCATCATTGTTAGGATAATAGATATATGACTGATCTGAAGGTGAATAGCCCTGATAATTAAATGGAGCGCCTGTCAACAATACCGCATTGGCGTCTTCAGACTCGATAGGATAATTCTGATAATTGATAAAGAAATTCTCGTAGTAGATAGGGATACTCGAATCATAATTAGGATCCTCTTCATCATCAATTACCGAAATTGGCTCACCGGAAGCATTAGAAGTGTAAGGTGCTGAGAGCATAGGGGCAATCGTGCCTTCTGCCGGAGCATACGCCAATCCATACTTCTTGATCGTGACCAGCTGGTGATCAGCCACACCATTGACATAGTATGTTGGAGTAAGGTTTCTCAGGTAGACGCGTGCGAAATTTCGAACCATCACTATCGGATTCGGGAACTGCTGCTTAGTCTTTTCCGTGGGGACCCAAGTTTCCACACCATTAACTAAAGCTTTCTCCGCCTTTACTCCGTTAGGAAGAATAATCTTCTGCCAATAACCGTCATTGTAAGATTCGGATTTCTGAGATCTAATCTTTGACATAACGTTATCCTCCGTGTCCTGGCTACCGGAAATAGGAGGATTATTACGTATTGCAACGGGACAGTTCGCAATGAAATGAACGCGCAGACGGCTATCGCTGACGGAAAGCGAAGCCGACAGGGTGTACTTTGTAGCACTGGTTCCATCATAGTTCGCAGTGGCAGACACGACGGTGGCTTTAACCCACTCGTTGAAAAAACCGCTGCCGCCAAAGACAACGACATAGAAGCCGTCGGGATCAATCGTGGGAGTAATACCCATAGCCTTGGTCTCAGTGCCTCCGTCAGGCACCGCAACACTGAAGTTTATTTGCACACGCTCTCCTTCTGGGGCATAGGATGGCATCATCCCAGGCTCCTCAAGCAAATTGCAGCCTGCAAGCAGCGCGGCAAAAATTATGTAGCCAATTCTTTTCATCTTTTACTGCTTTACCACCGTACTTCTTAATTCGTCACCCCAAGTCCAAACGGTTTTATCTGCCTTTTCATGGGCAGTATCAGCCCAGAACCATTCATCGTACACACAGCGGGCCCAATGAACGCCTGTACCTAATGTATAATCTCTTCCGTTAGAGACATAATAAACAGTCATTGATTGAGCTTCAGACAGATTCCTATAATCCAAAGTTCCATCTGTCAACGGGAATACAGCTCCGCCGGAGCACCAATAACCACCATAGCGAACCGCACTCTCAGCCGAGAATAGTGCAGGAATTTTTCCTTTCTGGGAAAGAGTAACCATGTACTCAATCTCAGCCTTCGTCGGTAGTCTCCATCTACCTGCAGGATATCCATCCTCCTGATATGTAGCACAACGTTGGACTGCAGTAGCGCGGTTCATAGAGCTGGAAGTTCCGAAGGATGAAGCGATACGGAAGGAAGGCGCGATAAAGATATTGTGGTCATCATCTTCCTCCCCGGCATAATAATTGGCCATTCTCCTGGTAGAGCCGGTTGCGATATCCTTCCCCTCTGCAAAATCATTCGCCGATAGTCCGGAAGTGTATGCCACAGGTGTGTTGGATCGTGGATCACCAAGTACGTATTCACTCAACGATCCCTCGGAAGGCAGAACTGAGGTCTCAACAATATACATGTTGAAGTTTGTGTTGGTACGTCTGGAACTTTGGTCAGTATTAGTACGTACTCCGTTAATAAATACATAACCATCCTCAGCAGTATGTCCGGCTCCACGGCTATTGGTACTTGAAAGTATATCTCCATCATCGCTGTTCCTCTGCGGTCTGATGATAATAGAAGGGCGCTGCTCGATAATCACATCTGAGAAGTAATTATCCTCATCATTCTCATGGCGTACGCGGAAACGGATAGTGTACGGAGCGACATCGAAGTTGGCATCCGACATATTCCTGTTCATCGGGTGAGTCACCGTTATAGACTCACGTTCATTAATCGTGATTGTCCATCCGCTTGCGCTTGTGACTGGAGTAGGTGGATCATTTTGATAATTCGGACGAACGCCATTCACGGTAGACGTGTTGAGTGTGTTCAGGAAAGGATTGTAGACACTGGGATTAACTCCTATATAGTTTGCCTCGTCATCTTCATGAGCAGACTTATAGGCATTGGTTTCATCGACATTAAAACCAACAACCTCCACATCATGACTAGTCTGAATAGGAATTATCACTTCATCCTCATCGTATAAAATGTACTCCGTGGTAGGCACGTTAAGATAGCGAGCGGTAATAACCGTTGCAGGCACGGAAGTCACATTGATGATTTCATCCGCGCCGGATGTGTCCATCGTTCCCTCCCAGTCCGCAATCGAGTAATAGATATCCACCTCCGGCGGATCGGCCTGCTCGGTACCCAGAATCTGGACATCGATGGAGATGTGATACCAGTGATTACGCTCCAGAGCATCCCCATGGAAAGGAATCTTATAGTAGTACTTGCGCGTCACATTACCATACCTCCAGGGAATAATGAGTTTCAGATAAGGCTCCATCGCTGAACCGGTCTCCCATGTCATGGGATATGTGTAAAAAGGTTGGAGTACAGAAACAGTTTCCCCATCGACCTCGTCAGTGTAATCAGTAGAATAAACTTCGCACTGGACCGAACTGTTGCCTCTCGTACGGGCCTTGGTGGTCCCAGTATCGTGAAGAGTATATTCTTCAGACTGACTATCCACCATCGTCTGAGATCCGCCGCCCACCTGATAAGTTACGTTGGCGGAAGCCGGCATCATCACGTGATTGGCTTCAAGGGTCGCCTTGCGCATAGCATACACCAGGTACACAGACATGCTTCCCGTCTGAGGAGTCCATGAATTGCCAGGCTGCCCATCCTCTTGCTCCACCGCAGCACTCGC
>JAGAAF010000014.1 GCA_017615435.1 Bacteroidales bacterium | reverse complement strand
CATACTTGCTAAAATGATCATATAATACACTAAAAAGTCCTGCGATTCGCTGCAACAATCGTGCCCGTGTGTGCGAGCGCGCGCTTATTCGCAGCGGACCGCCAGTTAGCCCCTGGCGGACCTGTCCACCCCCGGACAGGGGCAGGGGGAGGGGCCCGTCGGAAGCGAGTTCCGCGCAGCGGGACGAAGATAACGATGGGAGGGGCCGGAAGGAGCGCAGCGACTGGAGTTCCGCCAGGGGCAACTGGCGGCCGCGCACCCCCGGCGGGAAAAGGCCCCCAAAACCCGCCGAACGGGGTGGAGAGCGCACAAGGTGGAAGTTCAGGGGCTGGACCTTGTGCGCCAGATATGGTTCTATTGCGGATTTGCGCACAAGGTCCCCCACCCGTAATTCCACCTTGTGCGGACGGATGGGGAGTTATTGCGTTTTTCATTATATTTGTTGGACAATTTTGAACGATATGTTGGATTTACTCGCGATTCATTGGAATATAGATCCGGTGCTGGTGCACCTGGGGCCGCTGCAGATCAGGTGGTACTCGCTGCTGTTCGTGTCCGGATTCATCTACGGTATTTACATTTTGAGAAGCTTCTACCGCCGCGAGGGGGTGAACGAAGCGAGCCTGGATCCGTTCCTTTATTCGATGCTGATAGCGGTGATAGTGGGTGCGCGCCTCGGACACTGCATCTTCTACGACCCGTCGTACTACTTCGGGACTTGGGAAGGATTCAAAGAGGTGTTCATGCCCTGGAGGGGCGGACTGGCCAGCCACGGCGGAGCGATCGGAATTCTGCTCGCTATGTGGTGGTACTCAAACAAATACGGCAAGAGGGACGGCTTCGACATGCTCTGGATTCTGGACAAGATCGTGATCATAATCTGCTTCGCCGGAGCCTGCATCAGAATCGGTAATTTCTTCAATTCCGAGATCTACGGTTACCACACCACCCTCCCCTGGGGCGTGATTTTCGACCGCACGGGAGACCCTCTTCCGAAGCATCCCACGATGCTCTATGAAGCAATCTGCTACATAATCCTCGGACTTGTGATGCTCTTCCTCTACAACAAGAAGAACGACAAGATGTTCCGCGGCGAGTATCTGGGAATCTTCTTCACCTTCTGCTTCGGCTGCCGCTTCCTTCTGGAGTTCACCAAGGCCCCGTCCGTGACGCTGTTCAAGATAGGCGATGTGGTGATCAACATGGGACATATGCTCAGCATACCGTTTATTATCGCCGGTATCGTGATATGGGTCCTCAGCGTGCGCAGCGGAAAACCGTCCGCGATTATCCGCGAACCCGTGAAGCCCGCGAAGAAGGAGCCCACGCACTACGCGAAACCCCTCAACTAGCCTCGTGGCAGCTAAAGTGCTGATTCTCAACGAAATACTAAAAGTCGACTCCGCGTTTTTCGGGGCCGATTTTTAGTAATTCCCTGGAGATCAGGGAGTTGGGCGCCACGCCAATATTTGTTGTTAACATTTTTCGAAGTTGTGCGTCTGTTAAGTGAAATGAAAAAGAAAATTATACTGATTTTGGTTTGCATGATGTCCTTTGCGGGCATCGCATTCAGCGCAACGCCGCTCACCAGAGCGCGCATCACCTCATTGATTAAAGAATGCAGACACTACGAAGGCACCGAAGTGGTCCGCCTTAGCAGTTTCACCACCGGAGCGCTTAAGGGGCTCGTTTGGATAGCCAGTTCAGGCGATCCGGACGCGAAGGAGTTCCTCAAGCTGTGCCGCGGCGTCAAGAGCATGTCCATAATGGAATTTGAAGACTGCTCCGCTGCGGATCGCGCCTACATCAATGAAAGGATACAAGGCCTTCTAGACGAGTCCGATGTGCTGATGGACATTAAGGAAGACGGACAACAACTGAGCATCTACGGTGTGTTCGACGAAAAGAAGAACACCATCGGCGATTTTGTGCTCTACTCGGCTGAAGACTGCGCGCTCATCTGCCTCTTCGGCAAGATTTCAATGGATGCTGTTTCTGAATTGGCAAAATGACCTCGGAACAGTTCAATACCAGCTATCTGTCGCTCGCCCCGACCCTCTACAAGGTTGCGTTCTACATCCTTGAGTCCGAAGAGGAAGCCAAGGACGCCGTGCAGGACGCTTTCGTCAAGTTGTGGAACAGCCGCAATGACCTATATGACGTCAGCAATCCGAAGGCCTACTGCATACGCCTGGTGAAAAACCTCTGCCTGGACAGGATCAGAAGGCAAAGGCTCGAGTTCCCCGAGGAACTGCCTGAGCGAATCTCGAATGACGGGCAGGACGACGAGATAGACCAGAAGGAGCGCCTCAATATGGTCATGGAGGCGATCAAGGCTCTGCCCGACCGGCAACGGGAAATATTGTGGCTCCGGACGGTGGAAGGCTTGTCCTACGAAGATATTTCGGACCGTCTGGGAATGACACCCCTAACCCTGCGCGTTTTGCTGACGCGGGCGCGCTCAAAAATCAAATCGAAGGTATGAAAAAGATAAAAGACATAGAAAACATGGATTGGGAGGCCCTTGAGCAGGCCGCCGAGGCCGGGCAGACTAAAGTGCCCGAAGACCTGGACGCCCGCATCAAGACTGCAATCCTCGCCAGCGAAGTTCTGGCCGAAAAACAGTCTGCCCACAAGCGGCTGCCGGCCCGCGCCTTCTACGGCTTCGCATTCGCTGCCGCGCTGGCCGCTGTGGTCGCAGTGGGCGTCTCGCGCCAGCGTCCTCTTCAGGATACCTTCGACGATCCGTATCTTGCCTATGCGGAGGTCGAAAAAACATTCAGGCAGATTTCAAACAAAATGAATGTCGGGCTCGAGCTCGCTGCGGAGGCCCGTACAACCGCTGAGAAACCGGCGGAAATCCTTAAAAAAATCAACGAATAAAATGAAAAAGTTCATATTGATCGCGGCCCTTATGATGATGTCGGTCGCAATGTTTGCCCAGAGCGGTAAGAGCATCTACCAGAAGTACTCCGACAGGGAGAAAGTGAGTGCTGTCTACATCTCACCCGCAATGTTCAGGATCATCGGAAGCATTCCCGATCTTGAAGTGGAAGAGGAGAGCGTCAACCTCACCCCCATCATCAAGTCCCTCAAGGGCATGTACATAATCGACAGCGAGAATCCCGACATCAGGGAAGAACTCATCAAGGAATTGGAAAAGTTCGTGGATTCATCGGAATACGAACTCCTTATGGAAGCTAAAGAAGACGGTGAGACTGTGAGGATCTTCACCATCGGCAATGAGCAGACTGCGAAAGGATTCGTGATGATTGCAGTCGAACCGGCGGAAGTGACCTTCATCTGCATCGACGGCGAAATGAACCGCAACGATCTGGACAACACCTTCGCCCAAATGATGAAATAACCCGCCGGCCCCAAGATGGCCGTGGGAGGCAAGTTGCTGTTAATCAGCGATTTAACCAAAAGAGGTCCCCGAAAAAACGGAGACCTCTTTCACGTAAGCGGCTGTGGGTCAAGGAGTTATCCCCCACGCCGCAAGAGCGAGGGATAAACCTATTTGCGGATCGCGGCGATTCCGGGGAGCTCTTTGCCTTCGAGGGCCTCGAGCATGGCGCCGCCGCCGGTGCTGACATAGCTGACCTTCTTGGCGAAGCCCATGCGGGTCACGGCTGCGACCGAGTCACCGCCGCCGACGAGGGTGTAGGCGCCCTTTTCCGTGGCCTCAGCGAGGTCGCGTGCGATCTCGAGGGTTCCGTTCGCGAACTTGTCGATCTCGAACACGCCCACAGGGCCGTTCCAGAGGATGGTCTTCGAACCGAGGATGACATCCTTCCAGAGCTTGAGGGACTCTTCGCCGGTGTCCACGCCTTCCCAGCCTTCGGGGATATTGAATGCGTCCACCACATCCACGTTTGCGTCTGCGGAGAAGTCGTCTGCGATGACGGTCTGGCAGGAAAGCCATACCTTCACGCCCTTTTGCTTGGCCTTCTCGAGGATCTCGAGAGCGTTCGGCATGAGGTCATCTTCGTGGAGCGAGTTACCGATCTTGCCGCCCTGGGCCTTGATGAAGGTGTAGCTCATACCGCCGCCGATGATCAGGTTGTCCACCTTGTCCAGCATGTTCTCGAGAACGGCGAGCTTGGAGGAGACTTTCGATCCGCCGATGATAGCGGTGAAGGGCCTCTGGGCGTTCTTCAGAACGTTGTCGATAGCCTTGATTTCGCCTTCCATCAGGTAACCGAACATCTTGTCGTTCGGGAAGTAGTCCGCGATGAGAGCTGTCGAAGCATGGGCGCGGTGCGCTGTTCCGAATGCGTCGTTGATATAGCAGTCTGCATAGGAAGCGAGGGTCTTCACGAAGCCCTTCTGAGACTCCTTGACCACTGCCTTTGCAGCCTTCTTCTCTTCATCGGTGGCATCTTCCTTAAGTCCGCGGGGCTTGCCTTCTTCCTCTGCGTAGAAGCGGAGGTTTTCGAGAAGGAGGACCTCACCGGGCTTGAGGGCGTCCGCCTGGGCCTTTGCCTTCTGGCAGTCTTCTGCGAACTGCACGGGAACTCCGAGGAGCTCGCTCACGCGGCCGATTATGTGCTTAAGGGAGAACTTGGCGTCCACTCCCTTCGGGCGGCCGAGGTGTGACATGATGATGAGGGCACCGCCTCCGGCGAGAACCTTCTTGAGGGTAGGGATGGCGGCACGGATACGGGTGTCGTCGGTGATTTCGAACTTTTCGTTCAGCGGAACGTTGAAGTCCACGCGGACGATGGCTTTCTTGCCAGCGAAATCGTAGGAGTCGATAAACTGTTGCATATGCTATAAAGAGTTGAATTTCAAATCCTTCAAAGGTAGTAATTTTTTCCATATCTTTGCATTGATATGACTGAGTATCCATCACACAACTGGCGGGACTACGAACTGATCGACTGCGGCGACGGGCTGAAGCTCGAGCGCTTCGGGCGCTTCACCATGATCCGCCCGGAGCCGAAGGCCATTTGGGCCAAATCCATGTCCGATGCCGAATGGCAGAAACTCGCGCACACGCGCTTCTCCCCCGGCGCCGGGTTCGGCAAGGCCGGCAAGGAAGACAGCGGAACATGGGACCGGCTGAAGAAGATGGAAGACCAGTGGCATATCCTCTACCCCGGCCTGCAGAAAGGGCTGGAGTTCGATCTGAGGCTCGGGCTGACGTCGTTCAAGCATGTGGGCGTGTTCCCCGAGCAGGCGCCGAACTGGGAGTTCATCTATGCCCGGACGGCGGAGCTCGCATCCAAGGCGAAAGCGGCCGGCCAGAACCCGCCGCGAGTGCTGAACCTCTTCGCGTACACGGGCGCAGCCTCGCTCGCGGCGAAGGCGGCCGGCGCGGACGTCACGCACCTGGACTCCGTCCGGCAGGTGGT